>JBFMAS010000300.1:0-17985 GCA_040755575.1 Thermodesulfobacteriota bacterium | reverse complement strand
TGGTTGAAATGCCTTCGCGGCATGGTAGCGGACCCGTGGGTCGAGCGCGCGCAGGACCGTGCGGCGCGACGCGCCACCTGCCGTCGTTTCCGTGTCGATGTCGCAGCAACAGCTCCTCACGCTCGGGCGCTCCGTCGTCGACGCGCTCGTGCGCGCGGACCTCGTCGAGCTCGCCGGCACCGCGGATGCGACGGCGCAGGCGGTCGCCGAGCAGCTCGGCGCGTACTTCAAGGCGGCGGCGGCCCTGGAGGCCGACGCCGAGCGGCTGGCCGACGAGCACCTGCGCTCCGCCCGGGCCGGTGGCGCCGGCATCGACCGCCGCCGGGTGGTGCAGATGATCAAGGAGAAGCTCGCCAGCGACCGCGGGCTGCCGGTCTGAATGCGGCTCAGTGAAGCGCTGTCGTCGCACCTCGCCCATCGGGCGCTGGAGGCGATCAAGAAGTCGGGCGCCAAGGTGCGCAACGACCGCCTCGCCCTCGCCGAGATCAAGCGCGCGTTGTCCGGCGGCCTCGAGCGCGACCCGCGCGTCGACGAGGTCGTCACGCGGCGCATCGCGTCGCTCAGCCGCAAGGTCCCGGTCGGGAGCGCCGAGTACGAGGTGCTGTACCGGCAGTACTACGAGCAGGAGATGCGCAAGCGCCGCCCGTGACGTCCGCGCGGCTTTCCTCTTGACACCCCACGGGCCGTGGTTATGAAGCCGCCGTCTTGGTGGGGTTGCGCCCTCTCCCTGAGGGCGCAAGCAGCGAAAATACCGAGCAAAATCGTTCCTTCGGGGAAGCACGAAAGGAGAGGGAGTTGATGAAGATCCGACCGTTGCAGGACCGCGTCATCGTCAAGCGGGTGGCGGAGGAAGAGAAGTCGAAGGGGGGGATCATCATCCCCGACACGGCGAAGGAGAAGCCGCAGGAGGGCAAGGTCGTCGCCGTGGGCAAGGGCAAGGTCGACGATGACGGCAAGGTACGGCCGCTCGACGTCAAGGCGGGCGACCGCGTGCTGTTCGGCAAGTACTCCGGCACCGAGATCAAGCTGGACGGCGAAGAGCACCTGATCCTTCGCGAGGACGACATCCTGGGCGTCCTCGAGTAGCTCGACGCCCGCCACGATACGTACGACACGACCCATTCAGTCGCTTTAAGGAGGAATGTCAGGAATGGCAGCGAAGATTGTCCGCTTTGGCAGCGATGCCAGGGAGAAGGTCCTGCACGGCGTTAACATCCTCGCCGATGCGGTGACCGTGACGCTCGGCCCCAAGGGCCGCAACGTGGTGCTCGAGAAGTCGTTCGGCGCCCCGAACATCACGAAGGACGGTGTCACCGTCGCCAAGGAGCTCGAGCTCGAAGACAAGTTCGAGAACATGGGCGCCCAGATGGTGAAGGAGGTCGCCTCGAAGACCTCGGACGTGGCCGGTGACGGCACCACCACCGCGACCGTCCTCGCCCGGTCGATCTTCGTCGAAGGCGCGAAGATGGTCGCCGCGGGCCACGACCCGATGTCGATCAAGCGCGGCATCGACAAGGCCGTGAACCACGTGATCAGCGAGCTCAAGGCGCTCTCGAAGCCGACCAAGGACCAGAAGGAGATTGCCCAGGTCGGCACGATCTCGGCGAACAACGACCCGACCATCGGCGGCATCATCGCCGAGGCGATGGACAAGGTCGGCAAGGACGGCGTCATCACGGTCGAGGAGGCGAAGACCCTCGAGACGACGCTCGAGGTCGTCGAGGGCATGCAGTTCGACCGTGGCTACCTGTCGCCGTACTTCGTCACCGATCCGGACCGCATGGAGAGCGTGCTCGAGGACGCGCTCGTCCTCATCCACGAGAAGAAGGTCAGCAGCATGAAGGACCTGCTGCCGATCCTCGAGCAGATCGCGAAGACCGGCAAGCCGTTCGTGCTGATCGCCGAGGACGTCGACGGCGAGGCGCTCGCGACGCTGGTCGTGAACAAGATCCGCGGCACGCTGCACTGCGCCGCGGTGAAGGCGCCGGGCTTCGGTGACCGCCGCAAGGCCATGCTCGAGGACATCGCCATCCTCACCGGCGGCCGCGTGATCGCCGAGGAGCTTGGCCTGAAGCTCGAGAACGTGACCCTGAACGACCTCGGCCGCGCGAAGCGGATCGTGGTCGACAAGGACAACACGACGATCATCGATGGCGCGGGCAAGAAGGCCGAGATCCAGGGCCGCGTGCAGCAGATCCGCGCGCAGATCGACGAGACGACCTCGGACTACGACCGCGAGAAGCTGCAGGAGCGGCTCGCGAAGCTGATCGGCGGCGTGGCGGTGATCCGCGTCGGCGCGGCGACCGAGGTCGAGATGAAGGAGAAGAAGGCCCGCGTCGAGGACGCGCTGCACGCGACCCGGGCGGCGGTCGAGGAAGGCATCGTCCCGGGCGGCGGCGTCGCGCTGCTGCGCACCTCGTCGACGCTCGACAAGCTCCAGGTGCTCGATGCCGAGCGGGTGGGCGTGAACATCGTGCGCCGCGCCTGCGAGGATCCGATGCGCTGGATCGCGGCCAACGCGGGCCAGGAGCCGTCGATCGTTCTCGACCGCGCGCGCAACGGCAAGGGAGCGTTCGGCTTCAACGCGGCGACCGAGGAGTACGAGGACCTGATCAAGGCCGGTATCATCGATCCGACCAAGGTGGTGCGCACGGCGCTGCAGAACGCGTCGTCGGTCGCCGGTCTGCTCCTCACGACCGAGGCGATGATCGCGGAGAAGCCTGAGGAGAAGGGCGCGGCGGGCGCCGGCGCCGGCATGCACGGCGGCATGGGAGGCATGGGCGGCATGATGTAAGCCGTCCGCCGGAGGCAACCGGAGAGGGCGGGGGGCGACCCCCACGCCCTCTTTTGTTTGTCTTGTGCCGGCGGATCTGCAGATTGACTTCCGCTGCGGCGGCCACTAGGTTCTCGCCACCCGCTCTCCGAACCACCGCAGCTTCCTCCGCTTCGAGTACCGGTTCGTTCCTTGCACGCATGTTCGATTCGCTTGCCGACAAGCTCGAGAACGTCTTCCGTCGCATCCGCGGCACGGGACGGCTCACCGAGGCCAACATCGAAGAGGCGATGCGCGACGTGCGCATGGCCCTCCTCGAGGCCGACGTCCACTTCCAGGTCACGAAGTCGTTCGTCGAGCGCGTGCGCCAGCGCGCGCTCGGCCAGGAGGTGCTGAAGAGCCTCACCCCCGAGCAGCACCTGATCAAGATCGTCCACGAGGAGCTCGTGGCGATCATGGGCGGCGCCGCCGGCAAGCTCGACCTCGCGGGCGACGTCCCAGCGGTCGTGATGCTCGTCGGGCTGCAGGGCTCCGGCAAGACGACCACCGCGGCGAAGCTCGCGCGTCATCTGCTCGAGACGCGCAAGCGCCGGCCCTACCTGGTGCCGCTCGACCTCTCGCGCCCCGCCGCGATCCAGCAGCTCAAGACGCTCGCGGCGCAGGTCGGCGCGGGTTGCGGCGTGTACGACACGCCGGAGCAGGGCGGCAACCCGGTGCAGATCGCGCGCGCCGCGGTCGAGAAGGCGCGCAACGCAGGATTCGAGACCGTCATCCTCGACACCGCCGGCCGCCTCGCGATCGACGAGCCCCTGATGGCCGAGCTGCGCGCCGTCCGTGACGCCGTGAAGCCGCGCCAGACGCTGCTCGTCGCCGACGCCATGACCGGCCAGGATGCGGTCGCCGTCGCGCGCGGCTTCCGCGACGGCGTCGGCATCGACGGCGTCGTGCTGTCCAAGATGGAAGGCGACGCCCGCGGCGGCGCCGCGCTGTCGATCCACGCGACGACCGAGAAGCCGCTGCTGTTCGTCGGCGTCGGCGAGAAGCTCGACGCGCTCGAGGTCTTCCACCCCGACCGGGTGGCGTCGCGCATCCTCGGCATGGGCGACATGCTGTCGCTCATCGAGAAGGCGCAGGCGGCCTACGACGAGAAGCAGGCGGCCCAGCTCCAGGCCAAGCTCAAGAAGGACACCTTCACGCTGGAGGACTTCCGCGACCAGCTCCGCGCGGTGAAGAAGATGGGCTCGGTCGCGGACCTGATCGGCATGATCCCGGGCATGAAGCGCTTCGCCAAGGGCTCCGAGCTGGCGGGCGCCGACGACGAGCTCAGGCGCATCGAGGCGATCATCAACTCGATGACCAAGCAGGAGCGGCGCGACCACCTCATCCTGAACGGCAGCCGCCGCAAGCGCATTGCGCTCGGAAGCGGAACCAGCGTTGCCGACGTCAACAAGTTCCTGAAGCAGTACGGGCAGGCAAAAAAGATGATGAAGTCCTTGAGTCGGGGCGCGGGCAAGGGGATTCTTGCCCAATTGCAGGGCGGGCGTTAACACTAGGCGGTCCGGCTGGGTCAGATTCGGCGTGGCGCGAGGACGGCGTGAGTGGGCCGGAGCGTCGGCCAGCCGTGCCACGGACCCAAATCCCGACGCAACGACGTCTTTTCGAGGAGACATATGGCAACCAGGATCCGGCTCACCCGACACGGCAGCAAGAAGCACCCTTTCTACCGCATCGTCGCCGCATCGACGGGCGCGCCGCGTGACGGCCGCTTCATCGAGCAGCTCGGCCACTACGACCCAACCCGAAATCCAGCCGTCATCCACCTCCAGCTCGACAAGGTCGAAAACTGGATGCGCCGCGGAGCGCAGCCGACGGAGACGGTCGCGCGCCTCATGAAGAAGGCCGGCTGGAAAGGCTTGACCCCCACTACCGGACCGTCCGGGACGTCGGGAGCCTCCTCCGAGGGTTGATCATGAAAGAACTGGTCGAGATGCTCGCGAAACACCTCGTCAATCACCCCGAGGCCGTCGAGGTGAAGGAGACCCAGGGGGACACTGCTTCGGTCATCGAGCTGCGCGTCGCCATGGAGGATCTCGGCCGGATCATCGGCAAGCAGGGCCGCACGGCCAAGTCGATCCGCACGCTGGTCAACGCCGCGGCCTCGCGCCTGAACCGCAAGGTCGTCCTCGAGATCATCGAAGACAAGTAACCGCGACGACGACCGAAGCCCCCTCCCCTTCCACCACGCTTGCCGTGGGACGACTCGTCGCCGGGCACGGAGTACGCGGTCTGGCTCGGGTCAAGCCGTTCAACCCGACCTCCCCGACCTTGACCGCCTGCGAGGACGTGTGGCTCGCGCACGAGCCGTCGGGCCGTCGCGCGCGGTTCCGCATCCGCGAGAACCGGCGACACAAGGGCCACTTCCTGCTCGGCTTCGACGGCATCGACAGCCTGAACGACCTGCTGCCGTGGATCGGCAGCACCGTCGAGGCCGATGCCGCGAGCGTCCCGGCGCCGGACGCGGGCGAGATCTACCACTACGAGGCCGTCGGGCTCGAGGTGCGCACCGTGTCCGGCGAGGTGCTCGGCACCGTGGTCGAGGTGATGCCGTTGCCCGCACAGGACGTCTGGGTGGTGCGCGGGCCGGCGGAAGGTGGCCGCTCGCGCGAGGTGCTTCTGCCCGTCGCGGAGAACGTCGTCCGCGAGGTCGATCTGACCGCCCGCACGGCGCTGGTCGATCCGCCGCCCGGGCTGGTCGAGCCGTAGGCCGAGGAGCGCCCCGGCCGTGCGCATCGACGTCCTGACGATCTTCCCGGAGTACTTCTCCGGCATGCTCGGCGCGAGCCTGCTCGGCAAGGCGATCGCGCGCGGCACGCTCGACGTCCGCCTGCACCAGCTTCGCGACTACACGACCGATCGGCACCGCACCGTCGACGACACGCCCTATGGCGGCGGCCACGGCATGGTGATGAAGATCGAGCCGCTGGTCACGGCGCTCGAGGCGATCTGCCCGCCCGGCGCCCGCCGCATCCTGCTCACCGCGCGCGGCGAGCGCTTCACGCAGGCGACCGCGCAGCGTCTCGCCGGCGAGAGCTCGCTCCTCCTCGTGTGTGGACGCTACGAAGGCATCGACGAGCGGATCACGAGCTACGTCGACGAGCAGCTCTGCATCGGCGACTACGTGCTGTCCGGCGGCGAGGCGGCGGCCGCGGTCGTGATCGACGCGGTGGTCCGGCTGGTGCCCGGCGTGATCGGCAACGAAGGCTCGCTCCACGAGGAGTCGTTCACGGACGGGCTGCTCGAGTATCCCCAGTACACGCGGCCCGAGGTCTTCCGCGGCGAGCGGGTGCCCGAGGTGCTGCTGTCCGGCAACCATGCCGCGATCGAGCGCTGGCGGCGGGAGGCGGCGCTCGCCGCGACCGCCGCGCGCCGCCCCGACCTGCTGGCCACCCGGGGCCCCGGGGAGCCCGCCCTGAAGCCGAAAAAAACCCAGTGAAACTCAGGCTTTATCTGGCCCTCCTGCACCACCCGGTGCTCGACCGGCGGGGCCAGGTGGTCACCACCTCGATCACCAACATCGACGTCCACGACATCGCGCGCAGCGCCCGGACCTTCGGCGTCCGGCGCTTCTACGTCGTCCACCCGGTTCCCGGGCTGCGCTCGCTCGCGGAACGCATCGTCGAGCACTGGCGAAGTGGGTACGGAAGTCGTTACAACCCTTCGCGCCACGAGGCGCTCGGGCGGGTCGAGGTCGAGCCGGATCTCGATCACGTCCTGGCCGCGGTGGAGCAGGACAGCGGACGGATGCCGCGCCTGGTCGCCACCACGGCCCGCGAGCGTCCCGGGGCGATGGGCTACGAGCAACTGGCCAGGCGTCTCGCCGAGGGCGACGACTCCTGGCTGCTGCTTTTTGGAACGGGTTACGGCATGGCCGACGAGGTCTTCGCGCGCTGCGAGGCGCATCTCGAGCCGGTGTACGGCGTCGACGGGTACAACCACCTGTCGGTGCGCTCGGCGGCCGCCATCATCCTGGACCGTTTGACAGGCCGTTCGAGACGGACCCGCTGAGGGCCGCTCGAGCTTCGTTCGGAAGGGAACGCACATGAACGTCATCGACGCGATCGAACGCGAGCAGCTGCGGGCCGACGTCCCGCGGTTCCGCCCCGGGGACACGGTCCGCGTCCACGTCAAGGTGGTCGAGGGCGAGAAGGAGCGCATCCAGGTGTTCGAGGGCGCCGTCCTGCGTCGCAGCAACGGCGGAAGCCGCGAGACGTTCACCGTGCGCAAGGTGTCGTACGGCGTCGGTGTCGAGCGCACCTTCCCGATCCACTCGCCGCGCATCGACCGCATCGAGGTGACGACGCGCGGCCGCGTGCGCCGCGCGAAGCTCTACTACCTGCGCGAGCGCGCCGGGAAGGCGGCGCGCATCAAGGAGGAAGGGCTCACGCGGTGAGCCAGGACCGCGAGCCGGCTCCGGCCGCGGCAGGACAGCAGCCGGGCGAGCGCTTCAAGCACGAGATCGCGGCCGACGTCGCAATCAGCGGCAGGATCACCTTCCCCGGCAACGCGCGCATCGACGGACGCCTCTCGGGCGAGGTGCGCGCGGACGCGCTGCTGGTCGTCGGACCGAGCGCCGTGCTGCGCGCGAACGTGCGCGCGCAGCAGCTCGTCGTCTTCGGCACGATCGAGGGCGACGTGCGCCAGAGCGAGAGCGTCGAGCTCAAGCCGGGTTGCCGCGTGATCGGCAACCTCGAAGCGCGCCGCGTGACCGTGCATGCGGGCGCGGTGTTCGAGGGTCGCTGCATGATCGGCAAGCGTCCGCCCGCGGCGGCGGCGACCCTGCACGCGGACGACGTCAAGCGTCACGCCTGAGCGGCGGCTCGCCCTCGTCGGACTCGGCGGCGACCGGGAAGACGTGGCACGCCACCGCGTGCCGCTCGGAGCCCACGAGCGATGGACGCTCGCGGCGGCAGCGGTCCTCCGCGAAGGGGCAGCGCGGGTGGAACGCACAACCGGGCGGCGGTGCGATCGGGCTCGGCACGTCGCCCTTTGCCTCGAGCCGCGCGGCGCGCCGCTCGGGGTCGGGCTCGGGCACCGCCGCGAGCAGCGCACGCGTGTAGGGGTGGTGCGGCGTGGCGAGGATGCGGTCCGTCTCGCCGATCTCGACGATGCGGCCGAGGTACATCACGGCGATGCGATGGCTCAGGTGCGCGACGACGCGCAGGTCGTGCGCCACGAAGAAGTAGGCGAGCCCGTGCTTCGCCTGCAGGTCGGCGAGCAGGTTGATCACCTGGGCCTGCACCGACACGTCGAGCGCGGACACCGGCTCGTCGCACACCAGGAAGCGCGGCCCCACCGCAAGCGCTCGCGCGATGCCGATCCGCTGGCGCTGGCCGCCGCTGAACTCGTGCGGATAGCGGTCCGCGTGCTCCGGGCGCAGCCCGACCTCGCCGAGCAGGCGCTCGACCAGCTCGCGCTTGGCGCGTCCGCGCGCGAGCCGGTGGATCTCGATGCCCTCGGCGATGATCGCGCCGACCTTCATGCGCGGATCGAGCGAGCCGTAGGGGTCCTGGAAGACGATCTGCATCTCGCGCCGCAGGCGGCGCAGCTCCCCCGGACGGAGCCGGGCCAGCGGGCGGCCGTCGAAGCTCACCTCGCCGGCGGTCGGCTCGATCAGGCGGAGCAGAAGACGGCCGAGCGTCGACTTGCCGCAGCCCGACTCTCCGACCACGCCGAGCGTCTCGCCCGGGTACACGGCGAGGCTGACGTCCTCGACCGCGCGCACGACGTCCTTGCCCGCCCACAGGAGCCCCCCGCCGACGCGGAAGTGCTTGACGAGGCCGCGCGCCTCGACGAGCGGCCGGCGCCGCTCGGCCGCCGCCGTCATGCCGACGACTCCACGCTCGGGTGGAAGCACGCGACGCTGCGACCGGGCGCGATCTCCTCGAGCCTCGGGTCCTCGGCCGCGCAGCGCGCGGTCGCCCGCGGACAGCGGTCGCGGAAGCGGCATCCCGCGGGCAGCTCGAGCAGCTCCGGCACGCGACCCGGGATCGCGGTCAAGCGCGTCGCGCGATGCTCGAGGCGCGGCAGCGATGCGAGCAGCAGCGTCGTGTACGGGTGCGCCGGCGCGGCAAAGAGCGCGCGCGTGGGCGCACGCTCGACGATGCGGCCCGCGTACATGATCGCCACCTCGTCCGCCTCCGCCGCGACGACGCCGAGGTCGTGCGTGATCAGCAGCAGGCTCATGCCGAGCCGCTCCTTCAGGCTGCGCAGCAGCGCGAGGATCTGCGCCTGGATCGTCACGTCGAGCGCGGTCGTCGGCTCGTCGGCGATCAGCAGGGCCGGCTCGCAGGAGATCGCCATGGCGATCATGACCCGCTGCCGCATGCCGCCCGAGAGCTGGTGCGGGTAGTCGCGCGCACGGCGCTCTGCGTCGGGGATCTCGACCATCTGCATGAGCTCGACCGCCCGCTGCCAGGCTGCCTTCTTCGACAGGCCGCGATGGACGCGCAGCGCCTCCGCGACCTGCGAGCCGACCGTGAACACCGGGTTCAGCGAGGTCATCGGCTCCTGGAAGATCATCCCGATGCGCCCGCCGCGGACGTCGCGCATGGCGCGCTCGTCGAGCGCGAGCAGCTCGGCGCCGTCGAAGCGGATGCTGCCGCTGCGGATGCGCGCGTTCGCGTCGAGCAGCCGCAGGATCGCGAGCGAGGTGACGCTCTTGCCGCTGCCCGACTCGCCGACGAGGCCGAGCGTCGCGCCGCGGTCGATCGAGAGGTCGACGCCGTCGACCGCGCGCACGTTGCCGCGCGGGGTCTCGAACTCGACCACGAGGTCGCGCACATCGAGAAGCGCGCGCTCG
Organism: Thermodesulfobacteriota bacterium; assembly: GCA_040755575.1. Classification (GTDB taxonomy): domain Bacteria; phylum Desulfobacterota; class Binatia; order UBA12015; family UBA12015; genus DATCMB01. The sequence goes on along the minus strand of JBFMAS010000300.1, from coordinate 8,353 downwards.
ACCGTGGCCGCAGCCGGTACGGTCATACGCGCCGTCCGGCGCGCGGATCGAGCCGGTCGCGCAGCTGGTCGCCGAGGAAGTTGAACGCCATCGTGGTCACGGCGATGCACACCCCGGGCGCCAGGATCCACGGGTACTTGTCGAGGTTGGCGAGATTGTTGGCATCCTTGAGCAGCGAGCCCCAGCTCGTGCTGGGCTCCTGGATGCCGAGGCCGAGCAGCGACAGCGCGCTCTCGCCGAGGATGAAGCCCGGGATCGCGAGCGTCGCGGCGACGATCGTGTAGCCCAGCGTCGCGGGCACGACGTGACGGAAGATGGTGCGCGTGCGTCCCGCGCCGAGCGCGCGGGCGGCCTGGACGTACTCGAGCTCGCGGATCGACGTCACCATTCCGCGGATGACGCGCGCGAAGCCCGCCCAGCGGATGAAGCTCATCAGCACGACGATGAGCAGGAAGGTCTGCGCCGACGACAGGCCGGGCGGGATCACGGCGGCGAGCGCGAGCAGGAAGTAGAAAGCCGGCAGCGACATCATCACCTCGCACAGGCGCATCAGGAGGTTGTCGACCTGCCCGCCGAGGTAGCCCGCCACGACCCCGACCAGCGTCCCGATGCCGAGGCTGATCAACACGCCGATCACCCCGATCGACAGGCTGATCCGCGCCCCCCAGACGAGGCGCGAGAACAGGTCCCGTCCCAGCGCGTCGCTGCCCAGCAGGAAGACCGGCTCCTGCGGATCGGCTGACTGGAACAGGTGGCCGCCCGTGAAGAACCGGATCGGCACGCGGCGCGATCCGTCGACCTCGTAGCGCCGGCGCAGGCTGTCCACCATGCGCTGCGGGTGGACGTAGAGGACGCCCCGCGACGTCCAGGCGGACGGCGCGTAGAAGTGCAGCCGCATCGGCGGCGCATTCGGCGAGCGTCGGTGCTGTCGCCCGGGCTCGTAGGGCGCGACCCACGGCGCCAGCGCCGCGGTCGCATAGAGGAGGACCAGGATCGCGCCGCTGAGACCGATCCGCAGCCGCGAGCGCCTCGCGGGTCGCGGCGTCGCGGCGAACAGCTCGCCCTCGAAACCGCCACCCGGCTCGACCACCGCGACCCGCTTGACGCGCGGCTCGCTCACCGCAGCCTCGACGCGCCCGACGGATCGATGCGCGGGTCGGACAGCGTCAGGGCGACGTCCGCGAGCAGGTTGCCGATCAGCAGCAGCAGCGAGCCCATGAGGACCGATCCCATGACGAGGTAGAGATCGAGCGCGAGCACCGCCTCCAGCATCAGGGAGCCGAGCCCCTGAAGGTTCATGACGCTCTCGACCAGCGCGGCACCGCCGAGGAGCGTGCCGAGCTCGTAGCCCGCGAGCGTGATGAAGGGGTTCAGCGCGTTGCGCAGCACGTGCTTGAAGAGCACGGTGCGCTCGGCGAGCCCCTTGGCGCGCGCCGTGCGCACGAAGTCGGCGCGCTGCAGGTCGAGGATGGCGCCCCGCATGAGCCGCATGAGGCTCGCCATGCCGCTCGTCGCGAGTACGATCGTCGGCAGCGCGAGGTGGTGCAGGCGATCGACGACCTTCTCCCACGGTTCGAGGTGTTCGTAGTCGAACGACACCGAGCCGCCGACCGGGAACCATCCGGTCAGCAGCGCGAGGCGCAGGAGCAGGAAGGCAAGGAAGAAGTTCGGCAGCGACATGCCGAGGAACGCGAGGAGCGAGAGGAAGCGATCGGAGAAGCGACCGCGTCGCACGGCGACCACGACGCCGAGGGGAATCGCCACGACCCAGGTGACGACCAGCGCCGACACGGACAGGATCAGCGTGTTGACGACGCGCTCGCCGATCAGCGTCAGGACGCCGACGCGGTGTGCGACCGAAAGCCCGAGGTCGCCGTGCAGCAACTGCCACAGCCACGACAGGTAGCGCTGCAGCAGCGGCTCGCCGTAGCCGAAGCTGCGCTTCATCTCCTCGATGGCCTCGGGCGAGATCGCCGGGTTGAGCGCCAGGCTCGAGAAGAAGTCGCCGGGCGCGAGGTCGACGATCAGGAACGAGAGGAACGTGATCCCGAGCAGCAAGGGCACCATCTGCACGAGCCTGCGCAGGAGGAAGAGCCCCATCGAGGTCTTCCCTAAGGCAGCCGTGCGATGCGCTCAAGGCGCGGGGCGGTGGGCGGCTGCCGTCTTGAGACGCCCGGGGGTGGACGCTACACCGTCCGGATGGCCAACCTGACCCTCGACGAATTCGAGCGTTGCCTGACCGTGCTCGCCGAGGGCGGCACGCCGGAGCGGCTGCGCGACCGCCTCGCGCGCCTGAACGCCTTCCACAGCCGCCGTGGCCTGAGCTCGCTGCGCGCGATCAGCGAGCGCGTCTACACCTTGAGCTCCGGCCTGCGCCGCGACGTGCCCGCGAACCGTGCCTTCCAGGCGCTGTGGACGGAGCACGTCGGCACCAAGCTCACCCGCAAGGTCGGTGAGAAGCTCGACGAGCTCGCCGACAAGGTCAACGAGCACCTGCAGGACGACGGCTCGGTCAAGGAGGGCGCCGAGGAGCAGCTCGCCAAGGCGGTCGACGAGTACGAGGACGTGCTGGCGCGCAAGGTCGGCGGCGAGACCGCCCGGCTCGACACGCTGCAGAAGGCGGTGCCGACGGTCGCGGCGATGCTGCGCGCGAAGCCGCTGCTGGACGTGCCGCTCGACCCGCCCGAGGCGGACGACGACGAGCACGAGCACGACCACGAGCACCACGGGCACGACCACGCGCACGGCCATCACCACGACCACGAGCACGGCGAGCACGCCCGGCCGAGCGCCGCGGACGAGGACTGACGTCGGCGCGTGCGCCTCGCGGTCCGCCCCGAAGGCCTCTACCTCGAAGACCTCGACCTCTTCCTCGACCCCGCCGCCGAGGTCCGCTGCGCCCTGCTGTCGCACGGCCACGCCGATCACGCGCGTGCGCTCGCCGGGCGGATGCACGCGACGCCGGAGACGGTGGCGATCGCGCGAGCGCGCCTCGGCGCAACCGACTACGTCGTGCACGGCTACGGCGCGCCGTTCGAGCTGCGTGGACCCGACGGAACGGCCGCGCGCGTCACGTTCCTGCCGAGCGGCCACGTCCTCGGCTCCGCGCTGGTCCTGATCGAGGCGGACGGCCACCGCCTGCTCTACACGGGCGACGTCAAGCTGCACCCGTCGCTCACCTGCCCGGCGGCCGTCGTTCCGCAAGCCGACGTGCTCGTCACCGAGGCGACCTTCGGCCTGCCCGTGTTCCGCTTTCCGCCGGTCTCGGACCTGCGCGCGGCGGTCGTCGACGAGGCGCGGCACGCCCTCGACGGTGGCGAGGTGCCGGTCTTCCTCGGCTACGCGCTCGGCAAGGGGCCGGAGGTCGCGAAGATCCTGCAGAGCGCGGGCATCCCGGTGTCGGCGCACGGCGCCGTCTACCGCATGATCGAGATCTACCGGAGCTTCGGGATCGACTATCCCGACGTCGTGCCGTACGAGCGCGGGCGCGTCGAGGGACGGGCGCTCGTCGTACCGCCGTCAGCACGCAACCATGCGATGCTCGCCGCGATCAAGCGCAAGCGCATCGTCGCGGTCACGGGCTGGGCGCTGCTCGACGCGAGCTACGACCGCTACGGAGCCGACGCGCTGATCCCGCTGTCCGACCATGCGGACTGGGACGAGCTGCTGGCGCTCGTGGCCGCGAGCGGCGCCCGCAAGGTGCTGACCACGCATGGTCACGCGGCGTCGTTCGCGCACGCGCTCGCCACGCGCGGCGTCGATGCTCGCGCCCTGCCGTTGCTGCACGGCGACGAGGAGTAGGTGAAGGAGTTCGCGAGGCTCTGCCGCGAGCTGCGCGCCACGCGTAAGACCTCGCAGAAGGTCGCGCTGGTCGCGACGTATCTGCAAGCACTCGACGACGAATGCCTGCCGATCGCGGCGCGCTTTCTCACCGGTGGACCGTTCGCGGCGCGCGACGAGCGCACGATGTCGGTCGGCTGGGCGACGCTGTTTCGCACCGCCGTCGCCATGTTCCCGGAGCTCGACCCCGAGACGCTGCGCGACTCGTTCCGCGCCGTCGGCGACATGGGCGAGTGCTTCGGCCTGCTCCAGGTACGGCGCGGGCGCGAGGACGCGCCGACGCTCACCGAGGTGCACGGCGTCTTCGCGGAGCTCGCGGCGACCCGCAAGTCCGCCGAGAAGGCGCGGCTGCTCGATCGCCTGCTGCCGCCGCTCGATCCCCTGGTGCTCAAGGAGACCGTCAAGCTGATCGCCGGCAGCCAGCGCATCGGGATGTCCGAGCTGCTGCTCGAGCAGGCGATCGCGCGCGCGAGCGACGTCCCGCTCGCGGACGTCAAGCGCGCGAACCTGCTGTGCGGCGACGTCGGCGAGGTCGCGCTGCGGGCGCGGCGTCGCGACCTGTCGCACGCCGGCCTCGCGCTGTTCCACCCGCTCGGCTTCCAGCTCGCAGCCACGTACGAGGCGGGCGACGCGCTGCCGTGGGAGCGCGTGCTCGTCGAGGAGAAGCTCGACGGCATCCGTGGCCAGGCGCACGTCCAGCCGGCGACGGAGCGCGGCGCGGGCCGCGTCGCGCTGTACTCGCGCAGCCTCGACGACATCACGCGCGCGTTTCCCGAGATCGTCGCGCGGCTCGCGCGTCTTTCGCTCCCGCTCATCGCCGACGGCGAGATCCTCGCCTTCGCGAACGGCCGCGCACTGCCGTTCGCCCGGCTCCAGCGACGCCTCGGCCGCAAGCTGGTCGACGCCGCGCTCGCCGGCGAGGTGCCGCTGGTGTTCGTCCTCTACGACCTCCTCGCCGCGAACGGTGAGCTGGTGATCGACCTGCCGCTCGCGGAACGCCGCAGGCTTCTCGAAACGATCGAGCTGCCCGACGGCATCCTGCTGTCGCGCACGGCGCGCGCTGCGGACGCCGGCGCGCTCGAGGAGCTCTTCGACCGCGCGCTCGCGAACGGCAACGAGGGCTTGATGCTGAAAGACGAGAGGGCCCCGTACACGCCCGGCAAGCGGGGCCGCGCCTGGCTCAAGTACAAGAAGGCACGCGCGACGCTCGACGTCGTCGTCACCGCGGTGGAGCCCGGACACGGGCGGCGTGCCGGCCTCCTGTCCGACGTGACCTTCGCGGTGCGCGGGCCGGACGGAGCCTTGCTCAACGTCGGCAAGGCCTACTCGGGCCTGACCGACGAGGAGATCGAACAGACCACCAGGCTCTTCAAGCGCCTCACCGAGAAGGTGTATGGCGGCCGCGTGCGAGCGGTGCGCCCGGAGGTGGTGCTCGAGGTCGCGTTCGACGGCATCCAGCGCTCGGCGCGCCACAAGTCGGGCTTCGCCCTGCGCTTCCCGCGGATCCTCCGGCTGCGCGACGACAAGCCGGTCGCGGAGATCGACACGCTCGAGCGCGTCGCGGAGCTGTACGAGCGCCTGCTCGGCGCCGGCGACTTGGGCGCCTCGGGAGCGGATCCGGGCAGCGGCTCTGCCGACGCGGCAGAGTGAGCCGCGCGGGCGCGCGCGTCAGACGTCGAAGTCGACCTGCACGATGCGGCCCGGCACGCCGTCCGGACCCGGCCCTGGACCAGCGCCAGCCCGCGGAGGTCGACACGGCCGCGACCGCACGCCACGTCGCTCTCGACTCGCGACGCGCGGGGTCAGCGCCAGTTGACGGAGCTGCGGGTCAGTTGACCCGCTTGGCGCGGCCCTTCCACTCCGCCTCGCGCAGCACGAACTTCTGGATCTTGCCGGTCGCGGTCTTGGGCAGCTCCCCGAACACGACCGCCTTCGGGCACTTGAAGCCGGCGAGCTGCTGGCGGCAGTAAGCGATCAGCTCCGCCTCGGTCAGCGTCGCGCCGGGCTTCAAGGTGACGAACGCTTTCGGCACCTCGCCCCACTTGTCGTCCGGGACGCCGACCACGGCGACCTCCATCACCGACGGGTGACCGTAGATCGTCCGCTCCACCTCGACCGTCGAGATGTTCTCGCCGCCCGAAATGATGATGTCCTTCTTGCGGTCACGGATCTCGATGTAGCCGTCGGGATGAAGGACGGCGGCGTCGCCGGAGTGGAACCAGCCGCCGCGGAACGCCTGCGCCGTCGCCGCGCGGTCTTCGAAGTAGCCCGCCATGACGTTGTTGCCGTGCATGACGACCTCGCCCTGGGTCGCGCCGTCCGCAGGCACGTCGTTCATGTCCTCGTCGACGACGCGCATCTCGACCGCGGTGACGTTCGGCACGCCCTGGCGCGACTTGTACTGCGCGCGCTGCGCGGCGTCGGCGCCGTCCCAGGCCGGCTGCCACTCGCAGATCGTGTGCGGACCGTAGGTCTCCGTCAATCCATAGATGTGCGCGATCTCCGCGCCGATCGACTCGACGGTGGCGATCACCGCCGGCGCCGGCGGTGCTCCGCCGGTCGCGATGGTCAGCTTGCCGGCGAGCTCGAGGCTCGCGAAGCCGGGATGATTGGCGAGCATGATCAGCACGGTCGGAGCGGCGCACATGTTGGTCACGCGGTGGCGCCCGATGAGCTCGAACACGCGCTCGGGATCGACCTTGCGCAGCAGCACGTGCTCACCGCCGACCGCGGCGACCGCCCACGGGAACGTCCAGCCGTTGCAGTGGAAGAGCGGCAGCGTCCACAGGTACACGCTGCGCGCGTCGAGCTTGAAGGTGATCACCTGCCCGAGCGCGTTCAGGTACGCGCCCCGGTGCGTGTAGAGCACGCCCTTCGGACGGCCGGTCGTGCCGCTCGTGTAGTTGATCGACAGCGGCATCCGCTCGTCGGGCACGTCGGCGGTCACCTCGAGCGGCGTCCCCTCGCGGAGGAAGCTTCCGTAGCGCACGACGCGCCGGCCGCGCGACGCGAGCGCGGTGGCAACGCTCGCCGGCAGCGCCGGCGCCTCGCTCGGCTCGTCGATCACGACCGTGCGCAGCTCCGGGACCTCGTCGAGCACGCCCGCGATTTGCGGCGCGAGCTCGGCGTCGACGACGAGGAGCTTCGCACCGCTGTGCTGCAGGATGTACTGGATCTCCGCGGGCGCGAGCCGGATGTTGATCGTCACCAGCACCGCGTGACGGAGCGGCACGGCGAAGTGCGCCGCGAGGCAGGCGAGCGTGTTCGGCGCCAGCACGGCGACGCGGTCGCCGGCGGCGACGCCCGCCGCGGCGAGCGCACCCGCCGCGCGCGACACGTGCTGCGCGAACTCGGACCAGGTGAGCGACGTCTCGCCGTCGACGACCGCCACCTTGCCCGGGAATACCGCGCTGCTGCGGACCAGAAACGAGAGCGGGGTCAGGGGTGCGAACGAAACGGCCGCGAGCGCGGCATCGTCCATGGTCTGCTCCTTCATCGCTTCCTCCTTTCCCGTCCCCCGCGGTCGGGTCAACAGCCCGACTATGGCGCACCCGGCGCGCCTGCTGGTAAGAGAAGGCTCAGCGATGGCCGGCCATCCGATCCGCTTCGGCGTCTGCCTGCCGCAGCACGGAAGCACCTGGGACGACGTCGTCGCGGTAGCGCGAGCGTGCGACCGCCTGGGCTACGACTCCGTCTGGGCGGTCGATCACTTCTTCGGCATCCCGGACGCGACGCAGCCCATCTTCGAGGGCTGGACGGAGCTGACCGCGCTCGCCGCGCTCACCACGCACGTCCGCCTCGGCCATCTCGTGCTGTGCGTGAGCTACCGGCACCCTGCCGTGCTCGCCAAGATGGCGGCGACGCTCGACCACGTCTCGCGCGGGCGCTTCATCCTCGGCATGGGCGCCGGCTGGCACCAGCAGGAGTACCACGCCTACGGCCTGCCGTTCCCGCCGATCGGCACGCGGCTCAAGGAGCTCGACGAGGCGCTCACGATCGTCCGCAAGATGTGGACCGACGAGCCGGCGACGTTCTTCGGCGAGCACTTCCACGTCGAGGACGCGCACTGCAAGCCCCGGCCGCTGCAGGAGCCGCATCCGCCGATCCTCGTCGGCGGCACCGGCGAGCGCGTCCTGCTGCGCATCGTCGCCGAGCACGCGACGATCTGGAACAACCTCGGCTGGGCGCACCGCGACCTGCCGCACAAGATCGAGGTCCTGCGCGCGCACTGCGAGGCTGCAAAGCGCGACTTCGAGACGATCGAGATCTCGCAGCAGACGCTCGCCGCGATCGGCGAGACCGAGGAGCAGGCGCGTCAGGCGACCGACGCGGTGCTCGCCGAGGTGCCGTTCCTCGCGGGCGGGCGCGACCTCGTCATCGCGGGAACGCCCGGCGAGTGCGTCGAGCGGGTACGGAAGACGATCGCGCTGGGCGCGACGTCGCTCATCCTGAGCTTCGGCCGCAACCCGCGGATCGAGACCCTCGAGCTGTTCGCGGAGCGGGTCGTCAGCGC
>JBFMAS010000299.1:0-2739 GCA_040755575.1 Thermodesulfobacteriota bacterium | reverse complement strand
AGCCGCGCCGGTAGGCGACGACCGGCGTGCCGCAGGCCATCGCCTCGATCATGACGAGGCCGAACGGCTCGGGCCAGTCGACGGGAAACAGCAGGCCGACCGCGCCGCCCAGGAACGCGCCCTTGTCGGCGTCGCCGATCTCGCCGACGTACTCGATCCCCGGCTGCGCGAGCAGCCTCGCGACGTGCGCCTCGAAGTAGGCGCGGTCCGCGCGGTCGACCTTGGCGGCGATCCGCAGCGGCACCCCGGCGCGGCGCGCGATCTCGACCGCCCGGTCGATGCCCTTCTCGGGCGAGATGCGGCCGAGGAACGCGAGGTAGCCCTCGGCGCGCTCGTCGAAGCCGTACAGGCCGCACGGCAGGCCGTGGTGCACGGTCGCGACCCAGTTCGCGAACGGCAGCGGCCGGCGCTGCGCGTCCGAGATCGACACCAGCGGGGCGTCGCGAAAGCGCCGGAACACGGCCTCGACCTCGGCGAGATCGAGCCGCCCGTGCAGCGTCGTCACCGACGGCACGCTCGCCCGCTCGGCGAGGGGCAGGTGCAGGTAGTCGAGGTGGAAATGGATGACGTCGAACTCGTCGGCGAGCTCGAAGGCGCGATCGGCGAGCAGCAGGTGGTAGGGCTCCGCGGCGTGCACTCCGGCGAGCCGCAGCGCCTGCGGCACGCCGGCGACGAGCCGGGCGGCGGTTCGCGAGTCGCCGCTGGCGAACAGCGTCACGTCGTGGCCCATGCGGACCAGCTCCTCGGTGAGATACGAGACGACGCGCTCCGTGCCGCCGTACAGCCGCGGAGGAACGGCCTCGATCAGCGGTGCGACCTGGGCGATTCTCATCTGCGACCTCCCGCGGTTGCTGGCCGGGCGCGGCGAGCCGCGCCCGGCGCGGACTGCGCAAAGCTAACCTCAACGGCCGGCGGTTCAAGAGGCTCGCGCCCAGCTCGGCGTCCCGTCGCGCTCACGTCCCGTCCCGCTCCGAGGCGGCGGTCTCCTCGTCGGCGTGCCGCAGCGCCTCCGCCAGCGACTCCATGGCTCGCGCGACGCTCGCGCCGCACGAGCGGGCGATCTCGTCGCCGCATGCGATGAAGGCGCCGTCGCGCTCGTAGCCGTCGCCGACCTTGGCGAGCGCCGCGAGCTGCGCGATGCGCGCAAGCGTCGTCGGGTCCCCGAGACCGCGCTCTCCGACGGTCCGGGCCACGACGGCCGCCGCCCGGTCGAGGGCCAGGCAGAACGCCGCCACCTCGCGGCAGATCTCGGCCGCGTCGCGCGACGGCGCCTCGCGCGGAGCGCGCTCGACGGCGTCGCCGCCCGTCCAGCCGGGCGTCGCGGCAGCGAGCACGGCGAGGATCGACCAGGCGCACCTCGCCGGCGATGGTCCGCGGCGTCGCGTCGCACGTCCCCCCTTCTCGTTCTTGCGTTGAGCGCGGCGCCACCCGTGTCAAGACGCCGCGTCGCGCAGCCAGCTCGAGGCGATGGCGGCGTGCATCGCGATCCCCGTCGCCATCGCGTCCTCGTCGAGGACCATGCGGTTCGAGTGGTTCGGTGCAGGCCGCGTGGCGCCCGCGGGCCGCACGCCGAGGAACACCATCGCGCCGGGCAGCCGGTCGAGGACGTAGGAGAAGTCCTCGGCCCCCATGAACGCGTTCGGCAGCTCGACGCCACGGCGCTCGCCGAGGAGCTCGCGCGCCACGCCGAGCGCGAAGCGGGCGAAGTCGCCGTCGTTGGCCGTCACCGGGTAGCCTTCCCAGAGCTGCAGCTCGGCGCTCGCGCCGTGCGCCCACGCGATGCCTTCGACCAGCCCGCGCACGTCCCCGACGACCTGCTTGCGCGTCGCCTCGGAGACGGTGCGGATCGTGCCGCGCATCGTCGCCACCTCCGGGATCACGTTGAACGTCGTCCCGGCCGTGATGTGCGCGACGGTCAGGACGGCCGGCTCGAACGCGTTCACGCGACGCGTGACGTAGGTCTGCAGCGCCTGCACGATCTCGCACGCGATCGGGATCGGGTCGAGCGCGTCGTGTGGCATCGAGGCGTGCCCGCCCCGGCCGTGGATGGTGATCGCGAAGTCGTCGCTCGATGCGAGCAGCGCGCTCGGCCGCGTGGCGATCGTTCCCGCGCGGATGGTCGGGACGGCGTGGATCGCGAACGCGGCGCACGGCGGGTGGTCGCGCTCGAGGAGCCCCTCCTCGAGCATCACCCGGGCGCCGAAGTGCCCTTCCTCGCCCGGCTGGAACATGAACAGCACGCGCCCCGGCAGCTCGTCGCGCCTCCCCGCGAGCAGGCGCGCCGCGCCGGCGAGCATCGCGACGTGCGCGTCGTGCCCGCACGCGTGCATGCAGCCGTCGACGGTCGACGCGAACTCGAGGCCGGTGTCCTCGCGCAGCGGCAGGGCGTCCATGTCGCCGCGCAGCAGGATCGTCGGCCCCGGCCGGCCACCGGTGAGCGTGGCGAGCACGGAGGTCGTGCGCCGGCCGGTCTCGACCTCGAGCGGCAGCCCGTCGAGGGCCTCGAGCACCGCCTGCTGGGTCGCCGGCAGCTCGAGGCCGAGCTCGGGCTGGCGGTGCAGGCGGCGGCGCAGCGCGACGGCACCGGGCAGCAGCGTCCGCGCTTCCTCGACCAGGTCGTGGGCGATCACGGCGGGATCATTCCACAATCGTGGGCCGGGGCAACTCGGGCGTCACGCGCGCTCGCAGACCACCAGCCGATAGCCGAGGTCGAGCTCGTCGCGCCGCAGCAGGTCCGCG
>JBFMAS010000298.1:0-2040 GCA_040755575.1 Thermodesulfobacteriota bacterium | reverse complement strand
TGGCGAGCCGCTGGGCGCTCGGCCGCCTGCAGCCGGTGCTGATCGACGGCATGGCGAGCGCGCTCGGCCGCGACGTGTCGGGCGGCGGCGCGTCGCTCGTCCTCGCCGGCGGCCCGGGGCTGCGCCTCGAGGACCTGCAGGTCGCCGAGGACCCGGGCTTCGGCGGCGGCGACTTCGCGACCGTGCGCGGCGCGGTGCTGCGCGTCGACCCCGGCGAGCTGCTGCGCGGCCGCGTGCGCGGCGCGGTCCGGCTCGACGCGCCGGCGGTGCACCTGATCCGCGACCGCTCGGGCACCTGGAACGTCGAGACCCTCGCCGGACGCAAGCCCGGACGGATCGACGTTCCGCCCGGCACGCCGCCCGGCGTCGCGACGCCGGCGGGCCCGCAGGACGAGCGCGTGCGCGAGGCGAAGGAGCGCCTGGTGCGCCTCACCTCGGCGTCGATCGAGAACGGCACGCTGGAGATCACCGACCGCGCCGACGGCGGCGGCGAGCTCGTCCTGCGCGACGTCGATCTCAGCTACACCAGCGCCGACCCGACGAGGCCCGGCGCGATCGAGCTGCGCGGCACGCTCGGCGGCGAGGCGCAGCGCGTCGCGCTGCGCGGCGAGATCGGCCCCTTCGAGGGCGGTGCGCGGCCGCGCTGGAACCTCGACGAGGTCAGGGTCGCGCGCCTGCCGCTCGACGACGTCCCCGGCGCACCCGACGCGGTGACGGGCGAGCTGACCTTCGCGGGCTCGCTCGCGAGCGAGGGCCGCGGCGTCGAGACGATCGTCGCCAACGCCTCGGGCGAGGGCGACCTCGGGCTCTGCTGCGGCGAGCTGCGCGAGCGCAACCTGCTCGCCGAGCTGGTCGCTGCGCTCGGCCGCGAGGCTTCCGACGCGGGCGCGTCGTCGGCGGTGCTGCTCGAGCGCGCGCGCGGCGTGCCGGTGCTGGCCGCGGCGCTCGCGCAGAGCGCGACGCCGTTCGAGGACATCGCCGGCAGCGTCGCCATCGCGGCGGGCAGCGTGAGCTTCGAGGGCCTCGCGCTCGACACGTCGCTCTTTCGCGCGAGCGCGACGGGCTCGCTGTCGCAGGCGGGCGCGCTCGACGTGCAGGGCACGGTGACGCTGACCGCGGACGCGACCGCGGCGCTGGTGCGGCTCCTTCCCGAGGCGGGCCGGCTGTTCGCGTCGGGCAGCGAGCTCGAGGTGCCGTTCAAGGCGGCGGGACGCTGGCCCGACGTGCGGCTCGAGGTCGACGTGCGCACCGCGATCGCGCGCGCCGCGGCGCCGCTCGACCCGCGCGCGCTGCGGCTCGTACCGCTGCTCGCGCGGGTCGCGGGCTGAGCCTCGCCGCGCCGTCCGGGCGCTGTCCTCGCACGCGGCGGTTCTGGTAAGCGTGCCTGGATGGTGCGCGCGCTCGACGGCTACCGCGTCCTCGACCTGACGGACGAGAAGGGCTTCCTCTGCGGGCGCATCCTCGCCGAGCTCGGCGCCGACGTGATCAAGGTCGAGCCGCCGGGCGGCGACCCGGTGCGCCACCGCCCGCCGTGGATCGCCGCCGGCGACGTGCCAGAGCCGGAGCGCTCGATCCCGTGGCTCGCGTACAACGCGAGCAAGCGCGGCGTGACGCTCGACGTGACGTCGCCCGCGGGCCGGGAGCTTCTCGATCGTCTGTGCGCGGGCGCCGACGCGCTGATCGAGTCGTACGATGCGGACGCGCTGGCGGCGGCGCGGGTCGATTACGCGACGCTGTCCGCCGCCCACCCACGGCTCGTCGTGTGCTCGATCTCGCCGTTCGGCAGGAGCGGCCCGTACGCGGGGTGGCGCGGCAGCGACCTCACGGTTACCGCGATGGGCGGCAACATGGCGCTCACCGGCGACCCCGACCGCGCGCCGCTGCGCTGCACGATGCCGGCGTCGTACTACCACGGCGGCGCCGAGGCGGCGGCGGGGCTACTGGTCGCCCTCTACGCGCGGCAGGCGCTCGGGCGCGGGCAGCACGTCGACGTCTCGCTGCAGGCCTGCGTCGTCGGCACCATCATGACCGGCGCCTCGC
>JBFMAS010000297.1:0-9190 GCA_040755575.1 Thermodesulfobacteriota bacterium | reverse complement strand
ATACCACGTCCTCGGACGACTGCCGCGGCACGGCGGCAAAGACCTCGCCGGTGCTCGGGTCGCGCACCTCGATGGCGCTCGCGGCGCAGGCGTCGCGGGGCGGCGCGCCCTCGTGCAGAGGCTGTGCGGCGGCCTGGCTCAAGCGATCCGCATCCGCGGCGTCAGACCTTCGAGGATCGCGTCGGTGATCTGCCGCGCGAGCCGGCGCGTGAGCGCCTTCGCCTTGTGCATCGGGCGGAGCTGCAGGTGCACGGTCACGCCGCCGATGAACAGGTTCGCCGCCAGCTCGGCGCCGCCCGCCGGCATGACGAGCCGACCCGACGCCTGCGCCTGCTCGAGCACCGCCTTGAAGACGTCGCGGAGCTGCTCCCACACGGCGATCACGTCGTAGCGGCGCGGCCCCGGACGGGCGGCCTCGAAGAGCGCGATCTGCACCGTCTCGGGATTCGACTGCGCGCCCCGGAACACCGTCCAGACGAGCTCCGCCAGCATGTCGTGCACGTCGATCTCGGGATCGCCCTGCAGGCGCCGTCCGATGCGCGCGAAGCGCTCGACGAACGGCTCGCTGGTGTCGGACAGGACTGCCCGGTAGAGGCCGAGCTTGCTGCCGAAGTGGTGGTAGAGCGACGGCGCCTCCACCCCGGCACGCTCGAGGATCTGGCGCGTGGTCACCGCGTCATATCCAAGTTCGGCGAACAGGGAGGCCGCTGCCGCGAGCAGGCTCTCGCGACCGGGCAGGCGCGTCGCACGGCGCTCGCCGGAGACGCCGCCGGGACGGCGGCCGCGCTTGCGGCGCGCGGGGCGCCGCGCGCCCGCGCGCGGGGTCCTCGGCGCGGCCGTCGCAGCGGCTCGCATGCGGCGTGCGCCCGACCGGCGTGGAGCGCTCGTCTTCTCGTTCTTCAACGGAGTTCCGCGATCGTGGCGGCCGTTCGGCCCCGGGGTGAGCCGACTCGGGCTCACGGCATAGCGTAGTTCGGCGCCGCTCGCCAGCGCGGGCGCCGCTCAGCGCTCCTCGTGGTACTCCTCCTCGGTGTTCACGGCCCAGATGTTGTCCTTGGCAAGCACGCCGTCGCGGACGTTCTCGACCGCGGTCATCGCCGTGAGCATCGAGTGGTCCTGGTTGTTGTACCTGTGCATGCCGTTGCGGCCGATCAAGAACAGGTTCTCGAACCCGTCGAGCCACTCGCGCACGCGGTCGAACTCCTCGAAGGTGCCGGTGTACGCGGGATAGGTCTTCGGCACGCGGATCACCACGCCGTCGAGGACGTCGGCCGGCTCGATGACGTCGATCCGCGCGAGCTCACCGGCGGCGAAGCGCAGCATCTCGGTGTCCGGCATGGTCCAGAGCTCGTCCCCCTCGCTGCAGAAGTACTCGAGACCGACCCAGACGGTGCTCGGGTCCTTCACCAGGTACGGGCTCCAGTTGTTGAAGATCTGCAGGCGCCCGATCTTGACGTCGCGCTCCTGGATGTAGATCCAGTTGTCGGGCACGAGGCCCGCCGGCATGCCCGGTCGCTCGTCGCCGCGCACTTTGAGCTTGCGCAGCAGCAGGCCGACGGTGATGAAGTCGCGGTACGCGAGCCCGGACGCGACGCGCGCCACGTCGGGCGGCGGCGCGACGTCGAAGGCGCGCACGAGGTCGCGTACCGGCATGCTCGAGAAGAAGTAGTCCGCCTCGATCCGGCTGCGCTCGCCGCTCCGCACGTCGCGCGCCTCGACCGCGACCACGCGGCCGCCGACCGTGTGCACGCCGTCGACCTCACGCCCGAACCGCACCTCGCCGCCGCGCTCGCGCACCTCGCGGGCGACCTCCTGCCACATCTGGCCGGGGCCGTACTTCGGGTAGAGGAAGCGCTCGATGAGGCTCGTCTCGGCGCGCTTCTGCGCGATCGAGTCGTCGCTCGACAGCAGCGATCGCACGGCGTGCCACAGCGCGCGGCCCATCGACACGCCCTTGACCCGCTGCGCGCCCCACTCGGGCTTGATCTCGCTGCACGGCACGCCCCAGACCTTCTCGGTGTAGTCCTTGAAGAACGTCCGGTAGAGCTCGCGGCCGAAGCGGTTGATGAAGAAGTCCTCGAGCGAGCGCTCCTCGCGCAGCGGCGCGATGCGGACGCGCAGGTAGCTGAACCCGATGCGGATCGTCGAGCCGAGGCCCAGCTTGCGCAGCGTGCCGAGGCTCAGCGCGATCGGATAGGGGAAGAGCTGGCGCCGGAAGAAGATACGCGACACCCGCGGCCGGACGAGCATGACGCGGTCGGTGCTCGCGGGGTCGGCGGCAGCCTGTCCGGGGCGCACTGCGCGCGAGCTGTTCTGGTACGCGATGCGCAGCTCGCCGTCGCCCTGGTCGGACGACTCGAACGGCAGGACCCTCTCCCACCACTGCATCACGCGGTCCGACTTCGAGAAGAACCGGTGGCCGCCGATGTCGATGCGGTTTCCCTTGTAATTGACGGTGCGCGCAAGGCCGCCGACGTCGTCCGTCGCCTCGAGGACGATCGGCCGCACGTCGGTGTGCTCGAGCAGCTCGTAGGCCGCCGTCAGCCCCGCCGGACCCGCTCCGATGATCACTGCGCTTCTCGACATGACGCCCGGGGGTCGATCCTCGCGCTTCGCAGGCACGCTTTCAACGTCGCTGCGACGCGACAGGCTACGCCGTCGCTCAGCGCAGCGACGTGACGTACACCCCGTACGCGTTGAGCGCGACCGCGAAGCCGATCAGCACGTGGAGCGTGCGGCGCCACCACCGCCCCCGGCGGGCGAACGCACTCAGCGCCACCGGCAGCAGCAGCGGATAGAAGTCCTGCGCGTAGCGGGCGCCGAACTGCGCGAAGCCGGTGCCGAAGTAGACGAGGTAGAAGCACTGCATGAGCACCGCGCTCGGCAGCAGCAGCCGGACGAAGCGGCGGCGCCAGTCGAGCAGGAACACGCCGAGGAAGAACGGACTCATGACGAAGTAGGACTGTCCCGCCGCCTCGAAGCGCAGGAACGGGAAGGTCGCCTGCGGCTCCGGGTGAAGGTAGGTGTACACCGGCCAGTTGACGGGCAGGTAGCGCAGCGAGAACTGCGGGCCGCGCAGCCCCCACTGGTTCCAGCCGGCCATGTACGGCGACATGAGCGCGTCGCCGAGGGTCCACCACTGGAACCCGAGCGCGAGCAGCAGCGGCGGCAGGCAGCCGAGCGCGAACAGCGCGCCGCCGCGCAGCAGCACGGCGAGCGAGCGTCGCTCCCAGGCGAGCGTCGCGAGCCGCAGCACGAACACCAGACCGGCCAGCACGAGGACGTAGCGCACCTGCACGGCGACCATGAAGCTCAGCCCCGCGAGGAGCCACCGCTCGCCCACGAGCCCGAGCAGCAAGGCGAGGAGCAGGAAGAAGTTTCCCTCGTCGTGCATCAGCAGCCACGTGTCGCCGGCGTGCGCGGAGTAGAGCAGCGGCGTGCCGAGCGCGTAGGCGATGACCGCGGGCCGCGCGAGCTGCGCCATGCCGTCGAGACGGCGCACGAGGCGGAACAGCAGCACCGCGGAGCCGAAGATCAGCAGCGAGTTGAACGGCGGCTGGCCGAGCGCGCCGCGCGTCAGCCACGCGTACGGCACGAGGACGAAGCTCACCATCGGCGGGTAGGCGAGGTAGTCGCGCCCGTCGTGGCGGAACATCTCGATCCACGGCACGAAGGCCGGCAGGTAGGTGCGGCCGTGGATCAGCTCGTGCGCGAGCCGCAGCGGACCGTCGTAGACGTTGTCCCTCGGCGTGACCGCGACCAGAACGACCGCGAGCAAGGTGAACAGCGCGAGCGTGCGGCCGCGCTCGCCGCGCAGCCAGCGGACGACGCGCGCGGCGCGCTGCGCGAGCGTGTCGGCCGCAGCGGCAGCGAGCGCCGCCGGCGCGGGCGCCGCACCGCGCTGCGAGGCGTCGCCGATCGTCACCCCGGCTGCACCTTCGCGGCGACGGCCGCGAAGACGTCCTGCGGGGCGATGCGCAGCATCGGCGGCCCGCCCTGCCCGTCCTGCGCCGGCCGCACGACGACGTGGCCCGCGCCGTACGGTCCGTAGACGACGGGGTCCTTCGGTCCGAACAGCGCGACGCACGGCACCCCGGCCGCCGCGGCGAGGTGCATCGGCCCGGTGTCGGCCGAGACGAACACCGCGGCCCGGCGGATCAGCTCGACCAGCTCGAGCAGCGACGCCGTGCGCGGCGCGATCTGCGCGGCGCCGCCGGACAGCGCGGCCACCCGGCGCGCGAGCTCCTCCTCGCCGGGCCCCCAGGTCACGACGACGGGCCGCCCGAGGCGCTCGTCCACGAGCCGCGCGAGCGCCGCGAAGCGCTCGACCGGCCAGCGCTTGTCGGCGCCGTGGTCGCTCGTGCCGGGATGGAGCACCACGAAATGCTTGGCCTCGAGTCCCGCCTCCGTCAAGCACTTCGCGACGCGCTCGGCTGCAGCGGCATCCCGCGGGAGCACGTACTCGCGCGCGTCGCCGTCGATGCCGAGCGCGCCGAGGAGCGAGACGAACTTGTCGACCCGGTGCAGGCGCGCCGCGGGGGGCGTCACCTGCTCGGTCGAGAGAAGATGGTTCAGCTCGTAATCGAAGCCCCGCGCGAACCCGATCCGCCGCGGCGCGCCGCTCGCGAGCGCATGCACGGCGCCCTTCAGGTTGCTCTGCTCGTCGAGCACCACGTCGTAGCGCTCACCGCGGATCTCGCGCGCGTAGGCGCGCACCTCGCGCGCGAGCTGCAGCCAGCCGCGCGGATCCGGACGGCGCAGCAGCGCGCGCCAGCGCCGGCGCGGAAAGACGTGCACGCGGTCGATGAGCGGATGGCCGACGATCACGTCCTTGGCACGGTCCTCGACGGCGAAGCCGATCAAGGCGTCGGGCAGCGCGCGGCGCAGCAGCGTCACGGCGGGCAGCGTGTTGACCACGTCCCCGATCGCGCTCAGGCGGACGACGAGCACGCGTTCCGGCGCCGGCATGGCGCGGGAATGCTAGCCGCCCCGGCCCGCCCTGCAAACGAGACGTCCGTCACGGCGCCGGCGACCCGGGTCCACGGCGCCGCGCGCCGCACGCCCGGTGCGCCGGCGTACGGTCACGCGTCAGCGTCCGGCGTGCGACGCGTGCCCGGCCGGGTCGGCGTGGCCGGCATGCGAGGACGCGCAGCCCTGCGCCGGCGGCACCGCGATGCCGACGAAGTCCGAGCGCCGCGACGTGGCAGCGGCGACCGAGCCGATCTGGCCGGGCAGCGGCGTGTCGACCTCGGACTCCTCCTGCGCGCGGTAGTACTGGCCCAGGAGGATGAACATCTCGTTCTCCGTGCTCTCGCCGCCGGTGATGCGGCAGGCGTCGCACGAGCCGTCGCCCGCGCCGGCTGACGAGTCGCAGGCCGCGTCGTCGCCGACGCCGTCGCACGGCGCGCCGACCTTGCCTTCCGCGCACGCGACCGGGCTGCACCGTCCGGGCACGCCGGGGATGAAGACGCTCGCCGGCAGGCGCGAGAAGCGCGTCACGGTCTCGGGATCGGGAGAGCCGTCCTCCTTGACGCCGTTGTTGTACAGCGAGCAGTAGCGCAGCGTCCGCTCCGCCGCGTCCGCCGAGTCGAACTCGAGCGGCGGATCGAAGCGCTCGCTCACCGGATCGTTGTAGACGAAGCTCTCGTAGATCCGGGAGCCGTCGGGCAGGTCGACGGTGAAGTGCTTGCCGCGCTGATGCGTGTGCGACGACAGGCCGAAGAGGCGCGCACCCCGCGGCAGCACGTGGTCGTGGCAGAGCGTCTGCGTCGTGAACGGCTCGGCGTTCGCCGAGAAGATGCGGCCCACGTCGAAGATCCCGCGCACCGGGTGCACCTGCTCCTCGGGCTCCGCGAACCAGTAGTTCAGGCGCGCGTTCATGGCGTGGTCGGACTTCGTCAAGTTGAACGCGTGCGAGTTCCAGTAGAGGATCCCCTTGAGCGGGATCTGCGCGAAGACGCCGTTCACGTACTCGGTGGTCTGCTGCGCCTGCTGCGCGCCGCCGATCTGGAAGCTCGAGATGCCGCCCTGCACCGGCGGCCCGAAGCCGGTGCAGGTGAATCCGTCGCGGTACTCCGTCGCGCACAGGCCGCCGCCGCACGACGTCCCGTCGGTCGGCTCGCAGGCCTGGCCCGCGCGCTCGCCGCCCTTGCAGGTCCACGCCCCGAACGCGGGATCGTGGATGCTCTCGACCGGCACGCGCGAGTAGTTGAGGATCAGGTGGTGGCTCTGCGGGTCCTGGCGCAGCTCGCTCGCGGAGAAGCGGAAGAACTGCCCGCTCGGATCGCGGTACCGCTCCGGCACCTGCTCGGTGAGGTCGTAGTAGGACGCGAAGCAGACCTCGTGCTCGCTGTCCGCGGGCAGCAGCCAGGGCGGCATGACGAGCTGTACGCCCTCGCCCGGCGGCGGCGGCTCGAGCGGCTTGATGGTGATCGGCTCGGGCTCCGGCAGGCAGGCGTCGAGCAGGCCCTCGGTGCCGATGACCGTCCCGGTCTCGGGCGCGCCGGCGTAGATCCACAGCCGCACGGCCTCGAGCTCGTTCTCGGTGAGCGGCGGCAGCCCGAGCGGCATCGGCGCGCCGCCGATCTCGACCGTCCCGGGTCGCGTGCTGGCCGCGAGCTTGAGCCACAGGTAGCTGCGGTCGTTGTCGCCCGGCACCACGCGGCGCAGCGGGCTGCCGAGCGCCGGCGCGTCGAGCAGGTTCTGGTAGGCGACGGCCGGCGACAGCTCTAGCGCGCCGGACGCCGCGCTGCCGTGGCAGACCTGCTGCGTGCAGCCGCGCTTCTCGAAGATCACCTTCTGGATCGCCTCGAAGGTGCTCGCGAAGCTCTCGCCCGACTGACACGACGGCTCACCCGGACCCGGCCCGGGGCCGGGCGCAGGCGGCCCGCTCGGATCCGGGGCGAAGCCGGACGAGCCGTTGCCGCCGCACGCGGCGAGCACGACGCCGGCGGCGAGCAAGGCGAAGATCTTGCGGACCGGGGTGCGAGCCGTGCGCGACATGCGACGTGTTCCTCGTCGTGGCCCGGCACGGAGGGGACGGTGGCGCGCCGGGGCGGTTCGTTCGGCGAAAGTGCCCGAAGATCGCCCAAGCGGGCGTCGAGCGCAACCTGCAAACCGCCTGCGAGCAGGCGCCTCAGTGGTGCGCCAGGTGGCTCGCGTGCGAAGCGGCGGAGGTCGCGCAGCCGAGCGCCGGCGGCGCCGCGAGGCCCGCGAACAGAGAGCGTCCGCTCCCGTCCCGGCGCGGGGCGCCCGCGGACGCCAGGCCGCCGACCAGCACGTCGTCGTCCGGCTGCGGGAAGCGCTCGTCGATGTAGTACTGCCCGATCAGCAGGAACATCTCGTTCTCGGTGCTCTCGCCGCCGGTGATGCGGCACGCGTCGCACAGCCCGTCGTCCGCGCCCGGCGCGGAGTCGCACGCGCGGTCGTGCTCCGGGCCGCTGCCGCCGCACGGCGCGCCGATCCTGCCCGCGACGCACGCGACCGGCGTGCAGCCGCCGATCGTGCGCCGCGCGCTCTCCGGGATGCGCGACGCGCGGGTCACCTCCTCGACGTCCGGCGAGCCGTCGTCGGCGACGCCGTTGTCGTACAGCGCGCAGTAGCGCAGCGTGCGCTCCGCCGCGTCCTCCGAGTCGAAGGCCAGCGGCGGCTCGAAGCTCTGCTTGACGGGGTCGTTGTAGATGCGGTTCTCGAAGATCTGCGAGCCGTCGGGCGCCCACGCCTGGAACAGCTTGCCCCGCTTGTGCGTGTGCGACGTGAGCGCGAACAGCCGCGCCCCCTGCGGGAGCACGTGCTCGCCGCACACGGTCTCGGTGGTGAAGGGCTCGGCGTCGGGCGCGAACACCCAGCGCGACTCGAAGATCGGCCGCACCGGGAAGCGCTGATCGGTCGCAAAGGCGAAGTTGAGCCGCCCGTTCAGCGGGTGGTCCTCGTCGGTGAGGTTGAAGGCGTGCGAGTTCCAGTAGAGGAGGCCCTTCATCGGGATCTGCGCGAACACGCCGGGATAGAACGTCTGCACGGCCTGCGCCGCCTGCGCGCCGCCGATCTGGCGGCTCAGGATCGGCAGCGGCCCCGAGGTCGCCGGGCCGAAGCCGACGCAGCCGATCGCCGCGTCGTCGACCTCGCTGCGGCAGAAGCCGTCGCCGCACGACGACGGGTCCGTCGGCTCGCACTCCGCGCCCTCGCGCGGTCCGCCCGCGCACGTCCAGCGCCCGAACGCCGGGTCGTGGATCCTGTCGAGCGGGAGGTCGGCGTAGAGCAGCACCAGGTGGTGGCTCTGCGGATCCTGGCGCAGCTCCTGTCCCGAGAAGCGGAAGTACCGCCCGGTCGGGTCCTGGAACTCGCGAGGCACCTGCGCGCTGACGTCGTAGTAGGTCGCGAAGCAGACCTCCTGCTCGCTCTTCGCGGGCAGGTGCACGGTCGGCAGGACGAACTGCACGCCCTCGCCCGGCGGCGACGGGTCGAGCGGCTTGATGGTGATCGGCTTCGGCGGCGGCAAGCACGCGTCGAGCAAGGCCTCGGTGCCGGGAACGGTGCCGGTCTCGGGCGCGCCGGCGTAGATCCACAGCCGCAGCAGCTCGAGCTCGTCCTCGGAGATCGGCGGGCGGCCGTTCGGCATCGGCGCGCCGTTGATCTCGACGCTGCCCGGCGCGGTGGCCGCCGCGAGCTTGAGCCAGAGGTAGCTGCGATCGTTGTCCCCGGGCTCGATGCGCTTCAGCTGCCGACGGCGCGGACGTCGAACAGGTTCCGGTATGCCACCTCGGGCGAGAGCTCGAGGCCGCCCTGCGCCGCGCTGCCGTGGCAGATCTGCTCGGTGCAGCCGTGCGCCTCGAACAGCACCTTCTGGATGCCGGCAAAGGTGCCGTCGAAGCTCTCGCCGTCGCACGCCGGCTGCGCCGGCGCCCCGGGGCCGGACGCGCCGTCGGGCGCATCGCTGCACGCGCAGAGCGCGAGCGTGAGCAGGATCCAGGCCCGGACCGGGCGTACGGTGGTGGTCGCGCGCATGGGCTTCTCCGGCGGTCGGCGTCGCGGGGTTGCTGGGCGAGGAGAGCACATCGGGATGCAGCGGGGCAACGCCGCTGGCGCCGGTGCGCGCTCACGCTCTTACGCCGTGCCCGCGGAGGGGGCGGTCTGCCGGCTTCGCTCCGGTCGCCGGAGGTCGGCTGGGAGAATGCGAGCGCGGCGCGGCTCC
>JBFMAS010000296.1:0-12547 GCA_040755575.1 Thermodesulfobacteriota bacterium | reverse complement strand
GAAGGCCCCGCGCGTGCCGGGCACCCGTGGATCTTCTCCGGTGCCATCGCCGACGTGACGGGCGAGGCGCGTGCGGGCTCGTTCGTGCGCGTGCTCGCGTCGTCGGGGCAGGTGCTCGGCGTCGGGACGTACAACCCGCGCGGCTCGATTGCCGTGCGCCTCGTCGCGCGCGACGACGTCGAGATCGACCCGGCGCTGGTCCGGCGCCGCGTCGGCGACGCCCACGAGCTGCGCCGTGCGGTCGGCGCGCTGCACGACACCGCCTACCGCCTGCTGCACGGCGAGGGTGACTGGCTGCCCGGCGTGGTCGCCGACGTCTACGGCAGCTGGGTCGTCGTGCAGATCCTGAACGCCGGCGCGGAGCGGCTGCGGCCGGCGGTGCTCGCGGCGCTCGAGGAGCTGCTCGAGCCCGAGGGCATCTTCGAGCGCAGCTCGGGCGGCGCACGACGCGAGGAGGGGCTGCCGGACCGCGTCGATGTCGCGTCGGGCGCGCCGCCCCCCGAGCGCATCGAGATCCGCGAGGGCGGCGCACGCTACCTGGTCGACGTCCGCGGCGGGCAGAAGACGGGCTTCTACCTCGACCAGCGCGTGAACCGGGCGCTGGTGGGCAGGCTTGCGGACGGGCTCGACGTGCTCAACTGCTTCGCCTACACGGGCGCGTTCGCCGTCGCCGCGGCGCGCGGCGGTGCGAAGCGCGTCGTGTCGGTGGAGACGTCGGGCCCCGCGCTGCAGATCGCGCGCGACAACTGGGCGCTGAACGGCCTGGAGGAGCAGCGCGCGGAATGGGTCGCGCGCGACGTGTTCGACGTGCTCACGTCGCTCGCCGACGCGCCCGACGAGAGACGGTTCGACCTCATCGTCCTCGACCCGCCGCCGTTCGCACGCCACCGCGCGGATCGCGACAAGGCGGTCCGCGCATACCGCGATCTGAACCGCCGCGCGCTGCGCGCCCTGCGACCGGGCGGCCTGCTGGTGACGTGCACCTGCTCCGCGCACGTCGGCCGCGAGCTGTTCGCGCACGCGGTCGCGACGGCCGCGCAGCCGCACATGCGGCTGCAGGTCCTCGCCCAGCTCGGTGCCGCGCCGGACCACCCGGTCCTCGCCGCGCATCCCGAGGGCCAGTACCTGAGCGGGCTGCTGCTGCGGCTGGCGGAGGGCTGATCCTGCGAACGCGCGTGCCCACCCGGGCGCGCAGCGGGGGCGCATCGCGACGCCGCGTCCCGCAGGCCGCGCGTCACCTGCCCGCGGTCAAGAGCCGCGCTCGTGCGTCGATCGTCTGCACCGGCAGCAGCTTCGCCCGCGCATCGGCCGTCTGGTGCGGCAGCCGCACGTCTCCCTTGCGCACCGCGCTCCAGTCGATCTCGTAGAGCGGGAACGGCGCCGGGACGCGCATGATGCCCGGCGGCCTCGTCTCGAGATAGCGCTTCAGCACCGGGCGGGTCGCCGAGGGGAGGACGTGCGTGACCCCGTAGTAGTAGGCGATGCCGAGCGTCTCGCGCGGATCGTCGCTCCACGGCATCCCGACCGTCTTGACGGTCGACGGCGAGAAGAAGCGCAGCTCCCACGGATGGCGCGCCATCACGACCGCGTTCGGCGGCAGGTGGCGGCCGATCCACCGGCCCGCCTGCTCGGCCTTGCCGGCGCGGGCCGGCGATCGCAGCCTGGTCTCGCCGAGCTGCCAGCTCTGCAGCGCCCGAGCGTGCGTCGCAGCGAAGAGCAGCAGGAGGCCGCACGTGGCGACCGCGAGCGTACCCGCAGCGACCGGCCGCAGCGCGGACCAGCGCGGCCACGCCCGCTCGAGCCGTCGCTGCAGCGGCCGGGCGGCGCGCGAGGCGACGGCGGCGACGCCGGTCAGGCCGAGCACCGCCATGAAGGGCAGCGCGGGATAGCTGAACGGACCGCTCACCGAGAAGAGGTAGATCAGCAGCGTGCCGTGCACGACGCCGAGCAGCACGATCGCCGCGACGATGCCCCAGGAGCGCGGCCACGCGCGCACCTCCTCGCGGAAGCGCCCGCGCCGCCACGCGCGCAGCGGCACCCCGACCAGCACGCACAGGGCGTACGCGGCGCCGAGCAGGTTCGGCACCATGGTCGAGCGGTGCTCCCGCACGACGAAGCTCAGCGTCTCGCGCCAGCCGGTCGCGAGCGCGCTCCATCCCTCACGCCACGTGCGCGCCCAGTAGTCACGCGAGCCGGCGGCGGCGCGCTGCGACTCCTCGGCGCTCCTGCTCCGGTCGAGCCAGCTCTCGCGCGATGATCTCGAAGCGCAGCGCCGCCGACAGCGAGCCGTACGCGACGACCACCGCGAGAACGGCCACGATGGCGAGCAGGCTCGGCCGTTGCCCTCGCGCGCGCAGCAGGTCGGTGAGCTCGGAGGCGGAAGGGCGACCGCGCATGTCGCTACAAATTCTTAGTGGAAAGCGTTGCGCCGCGCGAGCGACAAAGTTGCGGGCGGCCGCCGGCGGCGACGTCCCGTTGCACCCCGGCGGCGTGCCCGGTCCCGGTCCCGGTCCGGGGGAGCGCCCCGGCTGGCACGCCGTTCGCTCCGCGCCCCGCCGATGCTGCACGACATGGCGACCGACGACCGTCCGCGCGAGCGGCTCGAGCGCGCCGGCGTCGAGGCGCTGTCCGACCTCGAGCTGCTGGCACTCCTGCTGCGCACCGGCAACCGGGGCGCGAGCGCGCTGGTTCTCGCGCAGCGGCTGCGCGCGCGCTACCCGCGGCTCGCCGACCTCGCGGCCGCGTCGCCGCAGGAGCTCGCGGCGGTCGACGGCATCGGGCCCGCACGCGCCGCGGCGCTGTGCGCCGCGATCGCGCTGGGTCGCCGCGCCGACCACCCCGAGCTGTCCGCCGGCGACAGGGTCGGCGGCAGCGAGGACGTCTTCCGCCACTTCCGCGGCCGTCTCTCGGGGCTCGCCCAGGAGCGCTTCTACGTCGTCATGCTCGACGGCAAGGGACGCATGAAGCGCGAGCTGCGCGTCTCCGAGGGGACGCTGACGGCGAGCCTGGTGCACCCGCGCGAGGTCTTCCGCGCCGCCATCCGCGAGTCGGCGGCGGCGCTGATCCTGGTGCACAACCACCCGAGCGGCGACCCGACGCCGTCGCCCGAGGACGTCTCGCTGACCTCGAGGCTGCGGGCGGCAGGCGAGCTGGTCGGCGTCAAGGTGCTCGACCACGTGATCGTCGGCAACGGGCGCTACGCGAGCTTCGTCGACAACGGCCAGCTTTGAGCGCACAATCCGCCGCCATGGAAGCGACGGAGGCGGTGCTCTCCGCGGACTCGCACGTCGTCGAGCCGCTCGACCTGTGGACGGAGCGCTGCGACGGGAGCCTCCGCGAGCGCGTGCCGCGCCTGGTGCGCGACCTGGGCGGACGCAAGGGCAACTTCGTCGTCTGCGAGGACGCGCTGCCGATCCCGCTCGAGGCGTTCTGCAGCGCGGGGCTGTCGGCCGACGAGCTGGCGAGCGCCTTCGAGGGCGGTGCGCTCGCGGTGCGGCGCGGGGGCTTCGACGCGGCGGCACGCCTCGCCGACATGCAGGCCGACGGCGTCTCCGCGGAGGTGCTCTACCCGAGCGTTGCGTTGCAGGCGTTTCGTGTCCGTGACGCCGCGCTGCAGCGCGCCTGCTTCCGCGTCTACAACGACTGGCTCGCGGAGTTCTGCGCGGCGGCGCCGGAGCGGCTGTACGGCGTCGCGCTGATCTCGCTGTTCGACGTGGCCGACGGCGTCCGCGAGCTCGAGCGCGCCGCGCGCTCGGGGCTGCGCGGCGCGATGGTGTGGGCGGCGCCGCCGGCGGGCGACTCCTACGCGCGCCCGGCGTACGAGCCGTTCTGGGCCGCCGCGGAGGCCGCCGCCCTGCCGGTGTCGCTGCACCTCGGCACGACGCAGGAGCTCGCGGCGCCGGGCGAGAGCATCGCGGTCGCGTTCATGCTGACCATCCTGCCGGTGCAGCGCGCGCTGTCGCAGCTCATCCTGGGCGGCGTCCTGCAGCGCCATCCGCGCCTGCGGCTGGTGTCGGTCGAGAACGAGGTCGGCTGGCTGCCGCACTTCCTCGCGCGCCTCGACCACGCCGCCGACAAGTACCGGCGCGTCGCCGGGCTCGAGCTCGATCTCGCGCCGAGCGAGTACTTCCGCCGCCAGGTGAGCGCGACCTTCCAGGAGGACCGCATCGGCATCGAGGAGCGCGGGCGGATCGGCGTCGAGACGCTGATGTGGGCGTCGGACTACCCGCACAGCGACTCGACCTGGCCGCGCTCGCGCGAGGTCATCGCGCGCGACTTCGCCGGCGTGCCGCAGCGCGAGCGGGCGCAGATCCTCGGTGGCAACGTCGCGCGCGTCTACGGGATGGCCGGCGTCACGCCGCTGCGCTGACTCGCCGGCGCGTCAGAACGGGACGTCGTCGTCGCCGGGGTCCGGGCCGCCGAAGCCGCCCGGCGGCTCCATGTCGGGGACGTCCTCCCGGCCCGCGCCGCGTCCGCCGCCGCCCTGGCCGCCGCCCAGGAAGCGGACGTCGCGCGCGACGATCTCGGTGACGTAGCGCTTGTTGCCTTCCTTGTCGTCGTAGGAGCGGGTGCGGATCTCGCCCTCGACGTACACCTCGCGGCCCTTGCTCAGGTACTTCGAGCAGGTCTCGGCCTGCGGGCCCCACACCACGATGCGATGCCACTCGGTCTGCTTCTGGCGGTTGCCGTCGCGGTCCTTCCACACCGAGTCGGTGGCGACGTTGAAGTTCGCCACGGCGCGCCCGCTCGGGATGAAGCGCAGCTCCGGGTCGCTGCCGAGCCGCCCGACGATGATCGCCTTGTTCACTGACATCGCACGTCCTCCTGACGCACGGCGCGCGCCGCGCCGCTCTGTCCGCTTCGCGTTACACCCGGCGGGCGCCGCGAGCAACGTCAACCAAACTCCGTACCATGCGGCGCCGGCGCGGCTCCGGCGCGCGAACCGTCGCGTTGACTTCCCGCAGGTCGGTCCGTAGCCTCGGCCTCCTGGTGGACTGGTCGAGCGGTGGTGCACGCGCCCGCGTAGCGCACGGGGGCTGCTGACATGGCGGCGTCCGTGCGCATCATTCCGCTCGGCGGCCTCGGCGAGATCGGCCTCAACATGATGCTGATCGAGTCCGAGGGAGCGGCCCTCGCGATCGACTGCGGCGTGCTCTTCCCCGAGCGGCCCGGCCTCGGCATCGACCTGCTGCTGCCGGACGTCACCTACCTCCGCGAGCGCCCCGGGCTGCTGCGCGGCGTCGTCCTGACGCACGGCCACGAGGACCACATCGGCGCGCTGCCGCGGCTGCTCTCCGAGATGCCGGTGCCGGTGTTCGGGCCACGGCTCGCGATCGCGCTCGCGACCGAGAAGCTCAGGCGCAACAAGATCGACGTGCCGCTCGAGACCGTCACGCCCGGTACCCACTTCGCGCTGGGCCCGTTCACCATCGAGCCGATCCACATGACGCACTCGATCGTCGACGCCTGCGCGCTCGCGATCGGCACGCCGCAGGGCACGATCGTCCACAGCGGCGACTTCAAGCTCGACCCGCGACCCGTCGACGGCCGCGCAGCGGACCTCGAGCGGCTCGCCGAGTGGGGCCGCCGCGGCGTGCTCGCCCTGCTGTCCGACTCGACCAACGTCGAGCACGAGGGCGTGTGCGGCTCGGAGAGCGACGTCGGGCCGAAGCTCACCGAGCTCGTGCGCACCGCCGAGGGACGCGTGCTGGTGACGACGTTCGCGTCGCACGTGCACCGCATCCAGCAGGTGGTCGACGCGAGCGAGGCGTGCGGACGGCGCATCACCGTCGCCGGGCGCGGCTTCGAGGACTCGACGCGGCTCGCCGGCGAGCTCGGCTACCTGACGCTGCCGAAGGGCGGCCTGCTGTCGCTCGACGACGCGCTCCGGCTGCCGCCGCGCGACGTCACCGTGCTCATCTCGGGCTCGCAGGGCGAGCCGACCTCGGCGCTGTCGCGCCTCTCCGACGGCCAGTACAAGCAGCTCACCGTCTCCCCGGGTGACGCGGTGATCCTCTCGTCGCGCGTCATCCCCGGCAACGAGCGCAGCGTGCACGCGCTGCTGAACCGGCTCGCGAAGCGCGGCGCCGTCATCCACTCCGGCGAGCGCGCCCAGGTGCACGTCTCCGGGCACGCCTACCGCGAGGAGCTGCGCACGATGATCCAGCTCGTCGAGCCGCGTCACTTCATTCCCGTGCACGGCGAGTACCGCCAGCTCGACGAGCACCGCCGACTCGCGGCCGAGATGGGCATCCCGCTCGACCGCTGCCACCTGCTCGAGGACGGCGACGTCCTCGAGTTCGACGACGGCGGCGTACGCCGCGGCGAGCGGGTGGTCGCGGGTCGCGTCCTGGTCGACGGCTCGGGCGAGGGCGAGGTCGGCCTCGAGGTGCTGCGCGACCGCCGCCACCTCTCCGAGGACGGCTTCGTCGTCGCCGTCGTGGCGATCCACCAGCAAACGGGCGAGGTGACCTCCGGCCCGGAGCTCATCACGCGCGGCGTCTTGCGCGAGGACGAGAGCCCCGAAGTGCTCGACGACGCCAAGACCGCGGTGCTAGAGAAGCTCCGCGAGATCACGCCGGAATCACGGGCGGATCTGGTCGAGGTGGAGGAAGAGGTGCGACGGGTGCTGAAGCGCTACTTCTCGCGTACCCGCGGCCGCCGGCCGCTGATCGTGCCGCACATCTTCGAGATGTAACGGCCCCGGCCGGGGCAGATGGGCAGGTAGCAGGAGGATGGGCCACCGCGCGGCGGCGGCACGGGGAGGACGGCCCGGGAGCAAGCGGTCCCGGGGCCGGGGTGAGGAGGAGATGGCGCGGCACCAGGTCGCCTCGCGGGGCGAGACGCTGCACACGCTGCGACGCGAGGCCGGCGCGGTCGGGCTCGCGGTCGGCGGCGTCATCGTCGCGCTCGCCATCGTCACCTACCAGCCCGACGCGCGCGCGAGCCTGGTCGGCCCGCTCGGCGCCGCGATGGCCGACGTGCTGGCGCAGACGCTGGGGATCGCCTCCTGGGTCATCCCGGCCGGGCTCCTCGCCTGGGGCGTGCTGGTGTTCGTCGGGCGGCTGCCGCGCGTCTCGCCGGTGCGCATGGCGGCCGGGTTCGGCGCGCTGCTCGCCAGCGCGACCCTCGCCCAGCTCGCGCTCGGCCGCTGGCGCGACATGGAGGCGGGCGGCATCGTCGGCGGCTTCCTGTCCGCGGTGCTGCGGGAGGGCTTCGGCGATGCCGGGGCCTGGGTGATCGCCCTCGCAGCCTTCGTCGTGCTGCTCGCGATCGCGACCGGGCAGTCGCTGCGCGACGTCGGACGCGCCGGCGCGCAGGGGACCGCGACCCTCGCGCGCAGGGGTGCCGGCTGGGTCGGCGAGCGCGTCGTGCGTGCGCGCGCGCCGGGCGAGTCGGCCGGCGGCGTCATCCTCCTCGGCCCGGCGCACGTCGTCGGCGGCGGCCGCGCGACGCCGGGCTCGAGCCGGCGCGACGGCGAGTCGCGGCCGCAGGTGGTCGTGCAGCCGCGGCCCACGACGCCGGCCGCGAAGACCCGCGGCCGCCGGCAGGTCGAGCTGCCGTTCACCAGCGACCGCTCCTACTGCCTGCCCGACCTGTCGATGTTCGACGAGCCGCCGGCGAAGCCGACGGTGGTCGACCACGAGGCGCTGATCGCCAGCTCGCGCGTGCTGGAGACCAAGCTCGCCACCTTCGAGGTGCTGGGCAAGGTGCGTGAGATCCACCCGGGCCCCGTCATCACGACGTACGAGTTCGAGCCGGCGCCGGGCATCAAGGTGAACCGCATCGCCGCGCTCGCAGACGACCTCGCGATGGCGATGAGCGCGCTGTCGGTACGCATCCTGGCGCCGATCCCGGGCAAGTCCGTGGTCGGCATCGAGGTGTCGAACAAGCAGCGCGAGCGCGTGCTGCTGCGCGAGATCGTCGACTCGGACGTGTTCCGCGACTCGCCCTCGGTCCTGACGCTGGCGCTCGGCAAGGACACCAAGGGCAACCCGGTGGTCGGCGACCTCGCGCGCATGCCGCACCTGCTGGTCGCGGGCGCGACCGGCACCGGCAAGTCGGTGTTCCTGAACAGCCTCCTGACGAGCATCCTGATGCGCGCCACGCCGCGCGACGTGCGCCTGATCCTGGTCGACCCGAAGATGCTCGAGCTCAGCACCTACGAGCAGATCCCGCACCTGCTGGTGCCGGTCATCACCGAGGCGCGCGCCGCGGTGACGGTGCTGAACAACCTCGTCAAGGAGATGAACGAGCGCTACCGCCTGCTGAAGGACAAGGGGGTGCGCAACCTCGAGAGCTACAACCGCCTGCTCGCCGAAGAGGCGGGGCAGCGTGACGTCATCGAGCTCGCCGAGGACGAGCCGCAGGACGACGACGACGAGGAGTCCGCCGATGAGCAGCCGGAGCGCGTCGTGCACCAGCACCTGCCCCGCATCGTCGTCATCATCGACGAGCTCGCGGACCTGATCATGACCCGGCGCGACTGCGAGGTGCCGATCACCATGCTCGCGCAGAAGGCGCGCGCGGCGGGCATCCACCTCGTGCTCGCGACGCAGCGGCCGTCGGTCGACGTCATCACCGGGCTCATCAAGGCGAACTTTCCGTCGCGCATCTCGTTCAAGGTCGCGGGGGCGGTCAACTCGCGCACCATCCTCGACTCGATCGGCGCCGAGCGCCTGCTCGGCGACGGCGACATGCTGTTCATGCCGCCCGACAACTCGAAGCTGCAGCGCATGCACGGCGCCTACGTGTCCGACGCCGAGATCAAGCGCGTCACCGACTTCGTCCGCCGCCAGGAGCCGCAGCGCTACCAGATGGAGCTGCTGCAGGACGAGGACGACTCGGCGGACGCGCCGGGCGGCGAGGGCGGCGAGGGCGAGTACGATTCGATGTACGACGACGCCGTGCGCGTCGTCACGGAGAGCGGCAAGGCGTCGATCTCGTACGTCCAGCGGCGCCTGCAGGTGGGCTACAACCGCGCCGCCCGGATGATCGAGTGCATGGAGCGCGAGGGCGTGGTAAGCGCAGCGGATCACCGCGGGGTCCGCGAAGTCCTCGCCCCCAAACAGGAATAGAAGCGCTCGTGTCCATCGCCGTACCGGCCGCGCTCCGTGCAGCGCTCGCCGCCGCTCTGCTGCTGTGTCCCGCCCTGGCCGCGTCCGCGCGCGCCGAGCGGAGCTCGCACGACGTGGTGCGCGAGGTGCAGGAGCGCTACGACGCGACGCAGAACTTCACGGCCGACTTCACGCAGGAGATGCGCATCGAGGCGGGTGGGCAGGTGATCCGCTCCACCGGCACGATGTGGTTCCGCAAGCCCGGCCGCATGCGCTGGGAGTACGTGACGCCCGAGAAGCAGACGATCGTCGCGGACGGCGAGACGCTGTGGATCGACCAGCCGATCGACAACCAGGTGCTCAAGGCGCCGCTCCGCCAGGCGTTCGAGTCGCGCACGCCGGTGTCCTTCCTGCTCGGCGTGGCGCGCATCGAGCGCGACTTCCACGCGACGCTGCTGTCGCCCGCCGAGGACGGCTCGCTGCGCCTGCAGCTCGAGTCGAACGACTCCGCGGACGGCTCGCTCGGCTCGCTGATCCTGGAGGTCGATCCCGCGACGTACGACGTCCGCGCCGCCGTCATCCGCGACCCGCTCAACAACACGACGCGGGTCGTGCTGGCCGACATGAAGCGCAACGGCACGGTGGACGACGATCTCTTCGTCTACGAGCGGCGCCCCGGCGTGGACGTCATCGAAGCGCCGAGCCGCTGACCACGGAGGAGACGCAGGTGCCATCGTTCGACGTGGTGTCGAAGGTCGACATGCAGGAGATCTCGAACGCGCTGCAGCAGACCCGCAAGGAAGTGGAGCAGCGCTACGACTTCAAGGGCTCGAAGACGGACATCGAGCAGGAGAAGAACGCGATCAGGATCACGTCCGACAACGACTTCAAGGTGAAGGCCGTGGTCGACGTGCTGCAGTCGAAGCTCGTCAAGCGCGGCGTCAACCTGAAGTCGCTCGAGTACGGCAAGGTCGAGCCGGCCGCGGGCGGCCTCGCGCGCCAGCAGATCACCATCCACCAGGGGCTCGACACCGACGCCGCGCGCGAGGTCGTGAAGCTGATCAAGGACACCAAGGTCAAGGTCCAGGCGCAGGTACAGGACGACCAGGTGCGCGTCACCGGCAAGCAGCGCGACGAGCTGCAGAAGGTGATCCAGGCGCTGCGCGCGGCCGACTTCCGTCGCCCGCTCCAGTTCGTCAACATGCGGGACTGACGTGGGCCCGACGGCGCGCAAGGTCCACTTCGTCTCGCTCGGCTGCCCGAAGAACCTGGTCGACGGCGAGGTCATGCAGGGCATGCTCGTGCGCGAGGGGCACGAGCTGGTGCTCGACCCGGCCCAGGCGGACGTGCTCGTCGTCAACACCTGCAGCTTCATCGACGAGGCGAAGGAGGAGTCGATCGACGCGATCCTCGAGCTGTCGCGCTACAAGGACGACGGCCGCGCGAGCCGGCTCATCGTCACCGGCTGCCTCGCCGAGCGCTACGGCACCGTGCTGCGCCAGAGCATGCCGGAGGTCGACGTGTTCGTCGGCACCGGCGACTTCCTCGAGCTGCCGAAGCTGCTGGTCGCCGACGCGCCGAAGCCGACCTACGTCGGCGCGCAGCACGTGCTGCCGGCGGCGGACGCCCCGCGCCTCCAGTCGACGCCGTTCTACACCTCGTTCCTCAAGATCGCGGAGGGCTGCAACCGCACCTGCTCCTTCTGCATCATCCCGAAGATCCGCGGACGCCAGGAGAGCCGCGGCATCGCGTCGCTGGTCGAGGAGGCGCGCCGCCTCGCGGACGGCGGCGTGCGCGAGCTCGCGCTGATCGCCCAGGACCTGACGAGCTACGGCAGCGACCGCGACGACGGCGCCAGCCTGACGCGTCTCCTCGAGGCGCTGCTCGAGGTCGACGGCATCGACTGGTTCCGCCTCCTCTACATGTACCCGCAGCACGTGACCGACGAGCTGCTGCGGCTGGTCGCGCGCGAGGAGCGCATCTGCTCCTACCTCGACATGCCGCTGCAGCACGGCAGCGACCGCATGCTCCGGGCGATGCGGCGGGGAGGCGAGGGAGCAGGCGAGCGTCTGCGCGAGCTGGTCGCGCGCATCCGCGACCGCGTGCCCGGCGTCGTCCTGCGCTCGTCGTTCATCGTCGGCTTCCCGGGCGAGACCGAGGACGACTTCGCCGAGCTGCTCGCGTTCCTCGAGGACTGCCGCTTCGAGCGCGTCGGCGTGTTCCGCTACTCGCACGAGGAGGGCACGGCCGCCTGGGAGCTCGACGCGCAGGTGCCGGAGCGCGTCAAGGAGGCGCGCCGGCGCCGCACGATGCGGCTCCAGGCACGGATCGCGCGCGAGTCGAACGCGGCGCTGGTCGGCGCGACGGTCCCGGTGCTGGTCTGCGGCCAGCTCGACAACGGACGCTGGTACGGCCGCACCCAGGGGCAGGCCGCGGACATCGACGGCGTCGTCCTGCTGCGCGGTGCGGCGCTGGAGGCGGGCAGCATCGTGCCGGTACGGATCACCCGCGCGAGCACGTACGACCTCGAGGGCTCCGTGTGCGAGCGCTCGGAGGCGAGCGCCGCCGGCTTGGCTTGACGCGCAGATCGCCGGACGTCTTCGCCACTCGCTCGCCTCGCCGTGGTCCGCCGCCACCACCACGCCCGATGGCACGAAGCGTGCAGCCAACCCCGCCGGTCGCCGCCACGAGGCCATGGGGGACTCGACGGTGGTGGCATCGCACCATGTTGACACAGCCGAGCGGGATCCTTAACCTCCGCCGCTCCGGTGACGCCCGGAGCGTTGCCGACTGGACATCGATAAAATGAGAAAGGCCTTTCTGAAGAATGCCCGCGAGTCTCTGCTGGCCATGCGACGCCAGGTTCTCGAGGACATCGAGAGCGAGACCAAGTCCACCCGCGAGGGCAGCAAGGACGAGGGCATGGATGCCTACGACCTCGCGAGCGAGGAGCGGGACCGCGACATCAGCATGATCCTCTCGGACCGCGACCGCGCGAAGCTGCAGAGCATCGACGACGCGCTCGAGCGCATCAATGCC
Source organism: Thermodesulfobacteriota bacterium (assembly GCA_040755575.1). Taxonomy (GTDB): domain Bacteria; phylum Desulfobacterota; class Binatia; order UBA12015; family UBA12015; genus DATCMB01. The sequence continues at coordinate 452 of JBFMAS010000296.1, read as the reverse complement.
GGCAGCTACGGGATCTGCGAGATCTGCGAGCTCGACATCGCGGAGGAGCGCTTGAAGGCGCTGCCCTTCACCCGCCTGTGCGTCACCTGCCAGGCGGAGCAGGAGCGCGAGGCCAAGCAGCAGCGGCGGCTCGACGACGACCGCGGCTATCGTCGCTTCGCTGTCGGCGAGACGGACGAGGAGGTCGGCTGAGCCGGCCGCGCGGAAGGGATCGGCGGACGCCACGAGGCGTCCGCGGGCCTCGCTGCGCGACGACTTGACGGCGATCTACCGCGCCGCGCTCGACGCCGTCGATCCCGGGCGGCTCGTGCGAGGCCGCGTCGCGCGTCGCGGTACGCGTCTCGTGATCGCGCTCGGCGGAGGACGTGCCCTCTCCCGACCGTCGGACCGCGTCTGGGTCGCCGGCGCCGGGAAGGCGTCGCTCGCGATGGCGCGCGCGCTCGCCGCGGTCG
>JBFMAS010000295.1:0-11371 GCA_040755575.1 Thermodesulfobacteriota bacterium | reverse complement strand
GGACCGTGCAGCAACCGAAGACATCGTCGACCAGCACCGGGCGCGGCTTCGTCGGGCGCTTTGCCGCCCTGCGCCGGGCGCAGGGCGATGCGCTCGCAATACTTGACGCGGACGCGAGCCGCGCCGTGACGCGCGACGACCTCGCACGCGCCGCAGACGGGCTCGCCGGCCGCTTCTCCGCCGCGCTGCCGCACGCGAGCGCGCGCGCGATCGTCGCCGTGCAGCTCCCGAACGGCCCGCCGCTGATCGCCGCCGTCCTCGCCTGCTGGCAGGCCGAGCTGGTGCCGATGCCGGTGGATCACGACGTCGCCCCGGCGGCGCTTGCAGAGCTGTCCCGCGCGACGGGCGCGACGCTCGTCGTGCGCCCCGGTACCGAGCGGGACGACGTGGAGGTCGAGGCGCTGCCCGGCGGAGAGCACGTGATGCCGCCGGACGCCGCGCTGCTGAAGGTGACCTCGGGCAGCACGGGCGAGCCGCGCGCCGTCGCGGTCCCGGGTGCCGCGCTCGAGGCCGGCGTGGAGCAGATCGTGACCACCATGCGGCTCAGGCCGACGGACCGCAACCTCGTGGCGATTCCGCTCGCCCACTCCTACGCGTTCGACAACGTCGTTCTCCCGCTGCTGCGCGACGGCATGCCGGCGGTGCTGTCGCGTGACTTGACGCCGCGGCGTCTGCTCGCGGTCGCGCGCGATTCGGCCGCCACCGTGCTGCCGACCGTGCCGTTCCTGCTCGACGTGCTGGCGCGCTCGGCGCACGCCGCGCCTCTGCCGGAGCTGCGGCTCGTGATCTCCGCCGGCGCGCCGCTGCCGGTCGCCGCGCGTGAGCGCTTCACCGTCGCGTTCGGCGTGCGCCCCCGGACGTTCTACGGCTCGACGGAGTGCGGCGGCATCGCGTTCGATCGCGAGGGAGCGGCGGACCTGGCCGAGGGCTGCGTCGGCGCGCCGCTCGACGGCGTTCGCATCACGATCGAGCAGCCCGACGAGGACGGCATCGGGCGCGTGCGCGTGCACAGCCGCTCGACGGCCCAGGGCTATCACCCCGCGGGCTCCGGCGGAGACGTCGAGCTCGGGGCGGGCACGTTCCTCACCGCCGACCTGGGCTCGTTCGACGAGCGCGGCCGGCTCAACCTGGTGGGACGCGTGCGCGACGTGGTCAACGTCGGCGGACGCAAGGTCTATCCGGCCGAGGTCGAGCGCGTGATCCGCTCGGTACCCGGCGTGCGCGACGCGGCGGTGACCGGCGTCGCGCGCTCGGCGGTCGCCGGCGCGCTGCGCGCCGTCGTCGCCGCGGAGCCGCACGTGACGCGCGGCGACGTCGTCGCCGCCTGCGAGAGACGGCTTGCGCGCTACAAGGTCCCGCGTACGATCGAGATGGTGGACGAGCTGCCGCGTACCGCACGCGGCAAGCTCGACCGGCGCGCGTTGGACGTGCGTGATCCCATTGGCTAAACCGGCTCGGCCCAAGCCCCTACCTCTCGTGATTCGATGACCAAGCCGGAGATTGCACGCCGCGCCAAGGAGCTGCTCGTGAGCGGACTTCGCCTCGACGTCTCGCCCGAGGAGATCGTCGACTCGGAGCCGATCTTCGGCGCCGGCCTCGGCCTCGACTCGATCGACGCGCTCGAGTTCGTCGTGCTGATCGAGGAGAACTTCGGTGTCTCGATTCCCGACGAGAACGTGGCGCGGCAGGCCTTCGCGTCGATCGACGCGCTCGCGCAGTTCATCGACGAGCAGCGCCAGCGCAGCGCTCTCGCCTGAGGTGCGGCGCGCGGTGCAGGCGCGGCACGGGCGGTTCGCGGTCCGCGCCGTCGTGCTGCTCTCGCTTCTCGCGAGCGACGTGGCGGCGGCACCGCCCTCGCCCGCCGTCACCCCCGCGGTCACCGGCTGCGGCACCCCCGCGCAGTGCTTCGCGCGGATGGTCGAGGCACAGAAGGACGTCGCCTCGATCCGCGCGCGCTTCCGGCAGACCAAGCACGTCGCCATGCTGACCGAGCCGCTCGTGTCGGAGGGCCGCTTCCTCTACCGCCGGCCCGAGAGCGTGCGCTGGGAGATGGAGACGCCCGAGCCGATGGTCGTCGAGGTGGACGGCGGCAAGCTGCGCGCGGGCCCGCCGGACAGCGTCGCCGACGTCGACGCGGGTCCGGCGATCGCGCTGTTCCGCGACCTCGCCATGCTGTTCACCGGCGCAGGCGACTACGCCGGGGAGCGCTTCACGCTCGGCCCCGGCAAGCTCGGTCCAGATTCGTTCGTCTTGACGCCGCGTGATCCTTCGGTCGGCCGGGTGATCGACGCGATCGAGATCGCGCTCGACCAGCAGACCGGCGGGCCGCGCCAGGTCGTGATCCGGGAGTCGAACGGCGATCGCACGGAGATCGTGCTGTCGCAGGTCGAGGTCGAGCGGACGGGCGGCGCCGGGCCGGCGTCGTGACCTCGTGGCCCGCCGCACCCGCGTGGCTCGTGCTCGCGGCGGTGCTCCTCGCCGGCTGCGCCGCACGCCGGCCGGCGCCGCCTTCCGGAGCGCAGTGTCCCGGCCTCGCGTCGCTGCCGCCGGCAGACGCGATCTGCGCACGTGACGAGGGCGTGCGCTCGCTACGCGCCCGCTTCCGTGCCGCCGTGCAGACGCCTGACGCGTCCCGCACCGCGGAAGGCGTGCTCGTCTTCCGCGCGCCGGGCGCGCTGCGCGTCAAGCTCTTCACGCTGGCCGGGCTCACGGTGTACGACGCGGTGTGGGTCGGGGACGAGCAGCGCGTACGCGGCGTCGTGCGCCAGCCGCTCGCCGGCACGGTCGAGGAGTTCGACCTCGGCCCGGGCGAGGTCCTGGGCTCGACCGAGGGCGACCTCGCGCTCGTCCTGTGGGCGCTGTGGCGCCCGCGCTGCGCGGCCCCGCCGTCGCCCGGCGGAGAGAGCGACGGCGCCGCGCACTTCCTGCTCGATCCCGCCACCGCGCGTGCGCTGGAGCGTCAGGTGACCGTCGCGTCGGGCGCGGTGCAGCACGAGCTGCTGCTACGGGCCGACGCGGGCGGCGGCCCTGGCGATCGCGTCGTCGCGCGCTACGCGGATTACGAGTGCCGCGCGCAGCCTCCCTTGCCGCTGCGCATCTCGGTCGAGGCGCCGGCCCGCGGCTGGCGAGCCGAGGTGACGATCCTCGAGCAGGCGCGCAACGTGTCGCTCGACGATGGGCTGTTCGAGATCGGTGAGGGAGCGTCCGGGCATGGCGGAGGCTGAGCTCGCGTCGGCCGCGCCCGCGAACCGCGACCGCACGGCGCGCTACGTCGCCGCGCTCGCACGGCGGAGCCGCGGGGTGCTGGTGCTGTCCGCGCTCCTCGGGGTGCTGTCGGCGCTGTCGCTCCTGCGCCTGCGCCTCGACGTGGACCTGCTGTCGATGCTGCCGGAGGGACGACAGCGCTTCGCGGACTACCAGCGCTACGTGTCGCGCTTCGGCGCAGCGGACGTGGCCGTCGCCGTCGTGCGGGCGCCCGGCTCGGCCAGCGCGATCCGGTTCGCCGCGGCGCTCGAGGACGAGCTCGCGCACGCGCCGGAGGTACGGGGTGTGCGGAGCCGTGTCGACCTCGACGCGTTCAACGCCGCGTTGCGCGCGGGCGCGCTGGCGCGCTTGCTGCCCGTGGAAGCGCACCGCGACGTCGCGGCGCGCCTCGAGCCCGGGGCGCTCGACGCGGCGGTCAAGAGCCTGAAGCGGGTGCTCGCCACCCCGGGGAGCGTCGGCACGAGCGCCTATCTCGCCGGCGACCCGCTCGGGCTCGGCGCCTTGCTCGGCGAGCGGCTCGCTCGCGCCCGGCCGGACCGGGCGCTGAGCCCGGGCAGCGAGTACGTGCTGTCGCGCGACGGACGCCGGCTGCTGCTCCTCATCCGACCCGCCGAGCCGGCGTACGACGTCGAGGCGGCGGAGCGTCTGGCGGGCGCGCTGCGCCGCGCCGAGCAGCGGGCGCGCGAGCGCAGCGGCACCGGCGACGACGTCACCGTCGTCTACACGGGCGCATTCGCCTTCGCGCTCGAAGACTCGTCGTTGCTGCGCAGCGACATGACGCTCTACTCGGCCCTCGCGCTGCTGGGCGTCCTCGCCGTGTTCTACGCGGGATACCGCAGCCTCGCGTTCCTGCCGCTCATCGCCTGGCAGATCGTCCTTGGTACGCTCGTCACCTTTGCGATCGGCCTGCTCGTCGAGGGGAAGCTCAACGCGGTGTCGCTCGCCTTCGCGGTGATCTTCTACGGTCTCGGCGTCGACGCCGCGATCCACTTCTACACGCGCTTCCTCGAGGAGTGGGGTGGGACGGGACCCGTCGAGGAGCCGCTCGCGCGTACCATCTCGGGCCTGCTCGCCGCGACGACCGTCGCCGCGGGCACCAGCGCGGCGGCCTTCGCCGTGATCGGCCTGTCGAGCTTCTCGGGGATCGCGCAGCTCGGCTTCCTCACCGCGCTCGGCATGCTGCTCAACATCCCCGCGACGTTCGTGCTGCTCCCGGCGCAGATCGTGCAGGCCCATCGGCGCGGCTGGCTCGGTGGCGTCGTGCGCGCGCCGGCGCCGACCGTCCGGCTCGCGGCGACGGCTGCTTTCGTCGCGCGCCACCGCCTCGCGTGCGGCGCGGTCGCGAGCGCCCTCCTCCTGCTCGCGCTCGCGCCGGCACGCGCGGCGCAGCTGGACACCAACCTGTTCCACCTCCGCCCGGGCGAGTCGCGGGCGGCCGCCGTGCAGCGGGAGATCGAGCGCGAGTTCGGCCTCGTCGATCCGGACGGCGTGGTGGTGATCGAGTCGCCGGCCGCAAACGATCCGGCGCTCGACGAGGCGGTGCTGCGCGCCAACGAGCGCGCGACGGAGGTGCTCGAGGGCTATCGCCGCGAGGGGCTGGTCGAGACGGTGCTCAGCGCCGCGTCGCTGCTGCCCTCACGCGCGACGCAGGAGGAGCGCCTGCAGTCCTGGGCAGCGTTGCCGCGCGAGCGTGCGGCGGACGAGCTCGCGGCGCGCCTCGCCGCCGCGGGGTTCGACGTCGCGAAGTTCGCCGACGCGCTGCGCGCGCTGCGCGAGGTGCCGGCGCCGCTCGACTCTACCACCGCGCCGCTGCCCGGGCTCGAGCTCTTGTTCGAGCGGCACGTGCGTCGCGACGCCGCCGGGCTCGCCGTTCTGCTGCCGTTCCGGCCGCGGGACGACGACGCGCTGGAGGCCGTCGCCGAGCGCCTGCCGCGGGACGTCGGCGTCGAGGACGCCACGGTCACCGTCACCGGGCGGCCGCTGATGGAGCGCGAGCTCCACGTGACGATGCGCGAGGAGATCGTGTGGTTCGTCCTCACCGTGGCCGTCGGCGGGGCCGTGCTCATCTGGCTCCGCTTTCGCACGCTGGGCGTGACGCTCGCGCTGCTCGCCGTGCCGGCGGCCGTCGTCCTGCTGCTGCTGGCGCTGCTCGGCGTCACCGGTGCGACGATCGACGCCGTGAACCTCATCGTGTTCCCGCTCACGGTCGGTCTCGGCGTCGACAACTGCGTCTATCTGGCCGAGCGCTGCCGGGAGACGGGATCGCTGCGCGACGCCGTCGCCAGCACCGGCCGGCCGTTCGGCATCACCACGGCCACGACCGCCGTCGGCTTCGGCGTGCTCGCGCTGTCGCGCTATCCGGCGCTCGCGAACCTCGGCTGGGTCGCGGCGGTGAGCATGGTGACGTGCTTCGCCGCGACGATGCTTCTGCTGCCGATCGTTCTGCCCCTGCGCGCTCTGGGTGCGCTGCCACGCGAGACGGCGGCGGTGCAGGAGGGTACGTGAGCGCGGCGCCGGTGTCCGCGCCGGCCGCCGTCGAGCGGCGCGGCCGCGCGCAGTGGCTGCTCGCCGTGCTCGGGCTTCTGGTGCTGGGCCTGCTCGTGCACCGCGCGGGTCACGTCGCGGTGCTCGACACGCTGACCCGCGTGGAGCCCGGCTGGCTCGCGTTCTACGCGCTGCTCGTCTCGTCGCTCTACCTGGGCTTCGCGCTCCGCTGGCGGGCGCTGCTGCGCGCATTCGGCAGCGAGGTGCCGCTGTCCCGCCTCTACGGAGTGCGTCTCGCCGGCCTCTCGGTCGGCTCCCTGACGCCGGCGGCGAAGCTCGGCGGCGAGCCGCTGCGCGCCTACCTGCTCGCGCGCGACGGCGTCGCGCCCGGCGTCGCGATCGCCAGCGTGATCGTCGACCGCGGCGTCGAGCTCGTCGCCAACGCGGTCTTCGGGGTCGCCTATTGCGCGCTGTTCGCGCTGCGCGACGTGACGACCGCGTCGCGCATCCTGGTGCCGGTCGCTCTGAGCGTCGTCGCGCTCGCGTTCGGCGTGGTGATGGTGACCCGGCGGCTGCGGCGCGGCGAGTCGATGGTTCCGCAACGCTTCGAGCCCGTGTTTGCGCGGCTCGGCGCCGGGACCGAGACCGTGCGCGCCACGGACGACGCGCTCCGTCACCTGCTGTTCGCCCGCGGTCGCCTGGTCGCGAGATCCCTGGCCGTCGCGCTCGTGCTGAACGCGGTGATCCTCGCCGAGTACGCCACGCTGTTCGCGGCGTTCGGCGCCCGCCCGACGCTGCCCGAGCTCGCCGGCGCGATGCTCGGCGTCGGGCTCGCGCACGCCCTACCGGTGCCGGCCGCGCTCGGCGCGCTCGAGGGTGCGCAGGCGCTGGTGTTCGACGTCGCGGGCGGCAGCACGAGCCTCGCGATCGTCGCCGCGACGGTGGCGCGCCTGCGCGACCTGGTGTGGACGGTGCCGGGCGCGCTCTACCTGGCGCTGCGGGTCAGGGGCGGAAGCGGCGCGCGCGTCAGACGCGTACGATTTTGACGTCCTCGTACTCCAGCCTCTCCTCGTTCCACTGGTGGCCGGACATGCCGGTGACGCCGGTCTCGTCGACGCCGACGACGATGTAGACGGCCTCGGGGTAGATCGGCTCGTCCCACATCTTGGCGCGCGCCTCGTCCTCCTTCGAAAAGTACGCCTTGCCGTTCGGATGGGAGTGATAGATGCAGCGCAGCTCGTAGCGCTGCTCGTCCATGTCGCGGTGGACCTGGAGCAGCTCCTTCTCGTCCATCACGTAGCCGTCACGGCCGTCGCGTGGGAAGGCCTGGGGATCGGCCTGGTGGCGCTCCGTCGCGACGTTCCGGACCCGCCGGACGACCTCGATCTCCTGCTCGGTGTCGAACAGGATGAAACCGCAGCACTCCTCGGGGAAGGCCTCGAGAGCGTGCCGCTTGATCTCGTCAAACAAGCTCTTCGCGAGACGATGCATGGCGCGGGGAGTCTACAACAAACGGGCGCAGAAGCGGAAGCGACACGCAAGCCGTACCGCGTGGCTGACGCGCTCGGGCGCGCTAGCGGACCGCTGCTCGCTCGGCGTCGCGGATCGCCGCCACCAGCCGCGCGTTGACGGGCGTGGGGATGCCGAGCCGCTCGCCGTCGCGCACGATGGCGCCGCCGATCGCGTCGACCTCCGTCCTGCGCCCGGCCTCGAGGTCCTGTCGCATGGACGACCGGTGCGCGGCGGTCGGCGGGACGAGCGTCGAATAAAAATATGCGCGGAAGGCGGAGGCGTCGCTCCACGGCAACGCGATGCCGGCGGCGCGCGCCACCGCGAAGCCTTCGTCGATCGCGGCGTCCAGCAGCGGGCGCAGCTCGTTCGACGCGACGACCTCGCCGTAGGTCAGCCCGTGCAGCGCACCGAGCGGGTTCAGGCCGCAGTTGTAGAGCGCCTTCTCCCACAGCACGGGCTCGACCGAAGCGACGGCGGCCGCCGGAATGCCGGCGTCCCCGAGCAGCTCCGCGACCCGCCGTGCCCGCGCCTGCAGCGCGGCGTCCTCGCGCAGCGGACCGATCGCGACGGGCTGGGCGTTCACCGTCACGTGCGCCGCTCCGGGCCTCGGCACGAGCGCGCCGAAGATCACGCGCGCGCCGAGCACGCGCCGCGCCCCGAGCGCGGCGGCGAGCGTCTCCACGTTGCCGAGGCCGTTCTGCAGCGACACCACGAGAGTCGGCCGGTGGCGCCAGCGGGCGAGCTCGTCCGCGATCGCGCGCGTGGCGTGCGACTTGACGCTGACGAACACGAGGTCGGCGGGCTCGTCGGCGCGCGCAAGGTCGGTCGTCGCGCGCGGGCGGCTCGTGCGGTCGCCGAACAGACCGGTCACCGCGAGGCCGGCGCGCCCGATCTCCGCCACGTGTGCCGCACGGCCGACCAGCAGCACGTCGTGCCCGCACCCCGCGAGCAGCCCGCCCACCACGGAGCCGACGGCGCCCGCGCCCACGACCACGACGCGCGTCCGCTCGCTCATCGCCGTCGAGCGGCGGCTCAGGCCTCGATCTCGCCGTCGCTCAGCGAGACGAATGCGGCCTTGAGCTCGTCGTAGGTCGTGGTGACGGGGTACTGCGGGAACTGGTCGATCACGTTCTGCGGCGGCCGGAACAGGATGCCGCCGTGCGCCGCGCCGAGCATCGTCGTGTCGTTGTAGGAGTCGCCCGCGGCGACGACGCGGAAGTTGAGCTCGCGCAGCGCGAGCACCGCGCGCCGTTTGCCATCCTCGATACGCAAGCGATAGCCGGTGATGCGGCTCGCCTCGTCGACCTCGAGCGAGTTGCAGAACAGGCACGGCCAGTCGAGCTGGCGCATGAGGGGAGAAGCGAACTGGTAGAAGGTGTCGGACAGGATGATCACCTGCGCGCGGCTCTTGAGCCACGACAGGAACTCGCGCGCGCCCGGCAGCGGCCCCATCGCCGCGATCACCGCCTGGATGTCGCGCAGCGTGAGCCCCTGCTGCGCGAGGATCTCGAGGCGCGCGCGCATCAGCTTGTCGTAGTCGGGCTCGTCGCGCGTCGTGCGCCTGAGCGCCGCGATCCCCGTCTGGTCCGCGACGTTGATCCAGATCTCGGGAACGAGGACGCCTTCGAGGTCGAGGCAGGCGATCATCCGGCGACGCTAGCGAAGGCCCGGCGCGGCGACAAGGCGAGGGCGTCGTCGCGCGCACGGGTACGCACCGCGCTCCTGTGCGCGGTGCTGCTGGCTGCTGCGGCGTGTGCGCCGGGTGTGGGCGTGCGGTCCGGTCGGGTCGCGACGCCGCCCGAAGTGACGGCGCCGCTGCGCGTCGGCACGAGCGGCGACTACCCTCCGTTCTCGGTGCACGCGAGCGACGGCACGCTCGACGGCTTCGACGTCGCCGTCGCGCGCGCCTACGCGCGCGATCGCGAACGCCCTCTCGAGCTGGTCGCGTTCGCGTGGCCCGACCTCGAGCGTCGCCTCGTCGCCGGCGATTTCGACGTCGCGATGAGCGGCGTCACGGTGCGTGGCGATCGGCTCGTACGCGGGCCGATGACCGCAGCCGTCGCGCGCACCTCCGCGGTGCTTGTTGCGCCTGCACGCGCGACCTCGAGCGCCGCCCCGGCGGCGGACGACGGCGCCGGGCTCACCGTCGCCGTGAACCGCGGCGGCCACCTCGAGCGCGTCGCCCGGACGAAGCTGCCGCGTGCGACGATCGTCACGCTCGAGGACAACCGACGCCTCGCCGCCGTGCTCGCGTCGGGCGAGGTCGACGGCGTCGTGACCGACACGCTCGAGCTGCGCAGCTTTGCGACGCCCGGCGAGCCGCAGCCGCGCGTGCTGCGCGTGCTGTCGGACGACCGCAAGGCGTACTGGGCGGCGCCAAGCGCGACGGCGCTGGCGGAGGACCTCGACGCGTGGCTCGCGGCGCGGGAGGCGGACGGCTCGCTCGCTCGGCTCCGTGCCTCGTACGGCGTCGTCGCTGCGGACCCGTCCGCATCGCCCGTGCTCGACGGCCCGACGGCCCGTCTCGTCGACCTGCTGGCACGTCGCCTGCTGCTGATGCCGGAGGTCGCCGACGCGAAGCGGGTCGCCGGGCTGCCGGTCGACGCGCCGGCACGCGAGCGGGTCGTCTACGAGCGGGAACGCGAAGCGGCCGCCTGCGCGGGCCTCGCGCCGGAGCCGTACGTCGACCTCGTCCGCGAGGAGATCGAGATCGCGAAGGACGTCCAGCGCGCGACGCTCGTCGCGACCGCCGCCGTGGACTGCGGCGAGGAGCCGGGCGCGCGAGCGCGGTGGCGGCTCGAGCACGAGCTGCGTCCCGCGATCGACACGCTGGACCGCGCGATCCGGACGGCCCTCGTCGCTGCCGCGCCCGTCCGCGCCGAGGAGGCGGAGCTCGCTGCCGCGGTGCTCAGGGACGCGCCGGTGCCCGGCTTCGGTCGCGAGCAGGCCGTGCGGCTCGCCGGGGCGCTGCGGCGCATCCCGGCGCCGGCCGCCGTGCCGCCGGCGCCCTGCGAAATCGCCTCTTGAGCGCGACGCTGCAGGCGTCCTATGTCTCGGTCGGTCGCCGTACCGGGCGAGCCAAGCGGAGGACCCCCCGTTTGTCCTCGAGGAAGGTCGACAAGAGCACGCTCGTCGAGATCGTGCTGCTGCCGGCGGCACTCCTGCTGCTCGGCTACGTCATCCTCTGGTCGGTCGACGGGACCTGGTGGGGCGTCGCGCTGTGGGTGGTGCTCGCGCCGGTCGTCTACTTCGCGGCGCAGTTCCTGCTGCTCGGCCGAGGGCGCGCGGCTCCGTCGGGGAGCAAGCGAGCGCGGGTCGTCGCGGCGCCGGGCCGGAACACGGCGGGTCCCGGCCGCGGGGAGGGCGCGAGCAAGCCGGCGCAGGCGCGCTGGACCGATCAGCAGGACGTCTCGGCCGGCGCCGAGATCCTGCGGCGCGGCCGGCGCTACGATCGCCGCGCCTGACGCTCTTCGGGTAGCAGCACGCCCGGGTTGAGGATGCCGCGCGGGTCGAGAGCGCGTTTTGTCGCCCGCATGGCGGCGAGATCGCCCGGGCCGCGCACGAGCTCGAGCGCGGAGACCTTGGCGACGCCGACGCCGTGCTCGGCGGCGATGGTGCCGCCCGCGTCGGCGGCGAGGCGCAGGATCTCGCGATCGACCGTCTCGTCGTCCGGGTCGAGGCCGAGCACGTTGACGTGCAGGTTGCCGTCGCCGAGGTGGCCGAAGATCGCGACCTGCGCCGCCGGCGCGAGCGCCGCGACGCGCGTGCGCACCGCGGTGACGAAGCCCGGGATGCGCGCAAGCGGCACGGCGACGTCGAGCTTGTGCGGCACGCCGGCCGCGTTGATCGCCTCGCTCACGGCCTCGCGATAGCGCCACAGGCGGCGCACGGCGGCCTCGTCGTCGGCGACCGCGCCGTCGCGAACCAGGTCCTGACACTGCGCCATCGCGGCGACCAGCTCGTCGAGCGGGCTCGTGCCCGCCGCGCACTCGACCAGCACCACCGCGGGCGGGCAGGAGGGGAACGGCGGCGGCAAGCCGAGCTGCCGGACGACGAGCTCGACGCACTCGGAGAACGCGACCTCCAGCGCCGTCAGCGACGCGAGCGAGCC
>JBFMAS010000294.1:0-14280 GCA_040755575.1 Thermodesulfobacteriota bacterium | reverse complement strand
GGCGCCCGCGCGCAGGGCGGCGCGCAGGCGCTCGATCTCCTCCTCGAGGCGCTTGACGCGCATCGCGAGGTCGCCGCCCGCGCCGGTGCGCGCGAGCGCGACCAGCGCCAGCACGAGGGCCGCTAAGGCGAGGATGCTCAGCTCGGGCTCCCGGAGAGATCTCGTCCCCGAGTCAGGTCATCGGCCGTATCGACCCCCGGGTTGATGCGCGCCCCAAAAGGCCGGCGCTACTCCTTGTCGACCTCCTCGAGGTGCAGGCCGCACTCGAGCTTGTCGGATCCGGCCCAGCGCCCGGCGCGCTCCTCCTCCTCGGCGCGGGTCGGGCGCGTGCACGGGATGCAGCCGATCGAGCGGTAGCCGACGTCGTGCAAAGGGTTGTACGGGATGTCGTTCGCCATGACGTACGCCCACACCCGGCGCTCGTCCCAGTCGGCCAGCGGGTGCACCTTCCAGACGCCGTAGCGCTCGGACCACTGCAGCTTGCGGATCGTCGCCCGGCTCGGCGACTGGTCGCGGCGGATGCCCGAGATCCAGGCGTCGAACGGGGCCAGCGCCTCGATCAGCGGCTCGACCTTGCGCACGTGGCAGCAGCGGTCGGGATCGGTCTCCCACAGGTTCGGCCCCTCGGCGCGGTGCTGCTCGGCGATGGTCGGGATGTGCGGGCGCCTGAGCTCGATGCCATAGCGGGCGACGAGCCGGTCGCGCGTCTCGTAGCTCTCGCGGAAGAAGAGGTGCGTGTCGAGCTCGATCACCGCGAGGTCCAGGGCGAGCGACGACACCATGTGCACCAGCACCGACGACTGCTTCTGCCAGGAGCAGGTGAGGCAGAGGCGCGGCCCGAACTCGGCGCTCGCCCAGCGGAGCAGGTCCTCCGCCGAGAGCGCCTCGAGCTCCTCGGGAGGACGCGACAGGGCGGCGGGTCGGCGGCTTGCGGGGGGCATGTGGACTCCTTCGCCCTCTCCAATGACAGCCCGGCCGCGGGAATACTACACCCGAACGCCAGCTCGCATTCCGGGGCGGGCATTCGCTAGTGTGCGGCCATGGACGACATCGACGCCATCCGCCGTGCGCATGCCGAGTTCGAGTCCGGCCCGGTCGCGAAGCTGACCGGCAAGTCGCCGGAGCGGCGACGCGAGTTCGCGACCACGTCGGGCATCCCGATCAAGCGTCTCTACACCCCCGCCGATCGCGCCGAGTCGAGCTACCTCCACGAGCTCGGCTTCCCGGGCCAGGCACCCTTCACGCGCGGCGTGCAGCCGACCATGTACCGCGGCCGCTTCTGGACGATGCGCCAGTACGCCGGCTTCGGCACGGCCGAGGAGTCGAACAAGCGCTACCGCTACCTGCTCGCGCAGGGTCAGACGGGGCTCTCGGTCGCGTTCGACCTGCCGACCCAGATGGGCCGCGACTCGGACCACATGCTCGCGCGCGGCGAGGTCGGGCGCGTCGGCGTCGCGATCGACTCGCTCGCCGACATGGAGACGATGCTCGAGCAGATCCCGCTCGACAAGGTGACGACGTCGATGACGATCAACGCGACGGCGTCGGTCCTGCTCGCGCTCTACCTCGCCGTCGCCGAGAAGCAGGGCGTGCCGTGGAGCAAGGTCGGCGGCACGGTGCAGAACGACGTGCTCAAGGAGTACGTCGCGCGCGGCACCTACATCTACCCGCCGCGCGAGTCGCTGCGCATCATCACGGACATCTTCGCGTTCTGCGCGAAGGAGGTCCCGTCCTGGAACACGATCTCGATCAGCGGCTACCACATCCGCGAGGCGGGCTCGACCGCGGCGCAGGAGATCGCCTTCACCATCGCGAACGGCATCGCCTACGTGCAGGCGGCGCTCGACGCCGGGCTCGGCGTCGACGACTTCGGCCCGCGCCTCTCCTTCTTCTGGAACGTGCACAACGAGTTCTTCGAGGAGGTGGCGAAGTTCCGCGCCGCGCGCCGCATCTGGTGCAAGATCATGCGCGAGCGCTTCGGCGCCAAGGACCCGCGCTCGCTGACGCTGCGCTGCCACGCGCAGACCGCGGGCAGCACGCTCACCGCGCAGCAGATCGACAACAACGTCGTGCGCGTCACGCTGCAGGCGCTCGCCGCCGTGCTCGGCGGCACGCAGTCGCTGCACACCAACGGCAAGGACGAGGCGCTCGCGCTGCCGACCGAGGACTCGGCGCGCGTCGCGCTGCGCACGCAGCAGCTGATCGCGCACGAGAGCGGCGTCGCCGACACCATCGACCCGCTCGCCGGCAGCTACTTCATCGAATCGCTCACCGACGAGCTCGAGCGCCGCGCCCTCGAGTACATCGAGCGCATCGACGAGATGGGCGGCGCGGTGTCCTCGATCGAGCAGGGCTTCATGCAGCGCGAGATCCAGAACGCGGCCTACCGCTACCAGCAGGAGATCGAGCGCAAGGAGCGCGTCATCGTCGGCGTCAACTCCTTCACGCTCGAGCGCGAGCCGGTGCCCGAGATCCTGCAGATCAAGCCCGAGCTCGAGGAGCGCCAGAAGGCGAAGGTCGCGCGGGTGCGCGCCGAGCGCGCGGCGAAGCCGGCCGCGGACGCGCTCGAGCGCGTCGAGCGCACCGCGCGCGACGGCGGCAACCTGATGCCGCCGATCATCGACGCCGTGCGCGCCTACGCGACCCTCGGCGAGATCTCGGACGCGATGCGCCGGGTGTTCGGGGAGTACCGGCCGGGCACGCTCCTGTAGGGCGTGCGTGCGGCCGGCGCGGCCGCGCGATTTTCGGTTTGTCGGCCGTCCCCGGGTGGGGTATGCGTCGCAGGTTCGCGACGAGGAGAGCACGTTGCCGGCAAGCCGCAGGTCCCGTCCGGGCGGCCAGGAGCTCCTCGCAGAGCTGATCGGCCTCGCCTACGACGCTGCGCTCGACGAGGAGCGCTGGCCGGCGTTCCTCACCCGGCTGGCGCGCGCCCTCGACGCGGTCTGCCCGGGGCTCAACGTCGCGGGATCGGGCGGCGGCGGGCACGGGCTGTGGTTCGCGCCCGAGCAGGACCCCGCGTGGCTCGCGGCGTACGAGGCGCACTTCGTCCGCCTCGACCTGCGCCGCCCGCGCATCCAGGCGCTGGCGGCGGGCAGCGTCTTCGTCGGCCAGCGGCTGGTCGACGACGCCGCTCTCGTGCGCTCGGAGTTCTACCAGGACTTCCTCCGCCCGCAGGGCTACTTCCACATCCTCGGCGCCGTGCCGTTGAACGACGAAGACCGGACCGCCGTGCTGCGCGTCATCCGGCCGCCCGGCGCGCGGCCGTTCGGCGCCGCACAGGAGCGCGTGCTGGGCGCGCTCGTCCCGCACGTGCGGCGGTCGCTGCAGGTGCACGCCGAGATGGCGTCGGCGCGGGCGAGCGCCGCCGGGGCGCTCGCTGCCCTCGACCGCTTCCCGACCGGCGTCGTGACGCTCGACGAGCGCGGCCGGATCGTCGGCGTGAACCGCAAGGGTGAGGCCGTGCTCGCGGCGGGCGACGGCTTGACGCAGGAGGGCGGTCGCCTCGCGGCCCGCCATCCGGCGGCCCATGCCGAGCTCGCCGCCCTGCTGGCACGCGCAGCGCGCCGTGAGCCGGCGCCGCACGGCGGCACGATGCTCGTGCCGCGCCGCGACGGGCGCCCGCCGCTCGAGCTGCTCGTCACGCCCGCGCGCGAGGCGCCCGCCGCGCTCGGCGATCGCGCGGCCGTCCTGGTGTTCGTCGCCGACCGCGAGCACGCCGTCGCGGCGACGCCCGCGACCGTCGCGCGGCTGCTGCGCATCACCCCGGCGGAGGCGCGGCTCGCGCTCGCCGTCGCGCACGGCAGCACGCTCGACGAGGCGGCGATCGAGTTCGGCATCTCGCCGCACACCGCCCGCACGCAGATGAAGCAGGCGCTCGCCAAGACCGGCACACGCCGTCAATCCGACCTCGTGCGGCTGATCGTCACCGGCTGCGCCGCGCTGGTGCAGCGCGAGCACGGCGGCAGGCGGGCCGGAGCCGGCGGCGCGAGGGCGATTTCACGGGCCGGCGGGTAGCACGACCCGACCGGCGTCGTTATAGATCGACGTCGTGAGAGGCTGGACCATCCAGGACGCGCTCGAGCTCTACGACGTGCACGCCTGGGGTGCGGGCTTCGTCACCGTCAACGAGCGCGGTCACGTCGAGATCCGCCCGCGCGGCAACGGCGGACCCGGCATCGACCTGCTCGACCTCGTCACCTACCTGCGCGGGCGCGGCCTGCACGTCCCGCTGCTGATCCGCTTCTCGGACATCCTCGCCGCGCGCATCCGCAACCTGTGCGAGTGCTTCGCGAGCGCGATCAGCGAGCACCAGTACCGCGGGCGGCACCGCGCCGTGTACCCGATCAAGGTCAACCAGCAGCGCCACGTGGTCGAGGAGGTGATCGACTTCGGGCGCTCGTTCGACGTCGGCCTCGAGGCGGGCAGCAAGCCCGAGCTGCTCGCGATCATGCCGATCATGGACAACCCGGAGTCGCTGATCATCTGCAACGGCTACAAGGACCGCGAGTACATCGAGATCGCGCTGCTCGCGCAGAAGCTCGGTCGCACGCCGATCATCGTCATCGACCGCTTCCACGAGCTCGACCTGGTGATCCAGGTGTCGCGCGAGCTCGGCATCCGGCCGCACCTCGGCGTGCGCGCGAAGCTGTCGGCGAAGGGCGCCGGGCGCTGGGTCGAGTCGGGCGGCGACCGCAGCAAGTTCGGCCTCACCGCCGACGAGCTGATCGAGACCGTCGCCCGGCTGCGCGCGGAGAGCATGCTCGACTGCCTCGAGCTGATGCACTTCCACGTCGGCTCGCAGATCACCAACATCCGCGCGATCCGCGAGGCGGTGAAGGAGGCGACGCAGTTCTACGTCGGGCTGGTCGAGCTCGGTGCCGGGCTCAAGTACCTCGACGTCGGCGGCGGTCTCGGCGTCGACTACGACGGCTCGCAGACCAACTTCCAGTCGTCGATGAACTACACCAACACCGAGTACGCCCGCGACGTGATCGCGACGGTCAGCGAGGCGTGCGACGAGAAGGGCGTCGCGCACCCCGACATCGTCACCGAGACCGGCCGCGCCATGGTCGCGCACCACTCGGTGCTGATCTTCAACGTCCTCGGCGTGAACGAGGTGCTGCCGAAGAAGGCGCCCGAGGCGCCGTCCGAGGAAGACCACAAGGTGGTGCACGACCTGTTCGACGCCTGGCAGTCGATCAGCCGCAAGAACGTGATCGAGGCCTACCATGACGCCGTCGCCGCGAAGGAAGAGGCGCTCACGCTGTTCAACCTCGGCTACCTGGACCTCAAGACGCGCGGCCGCTGCGAGCGCCTGTTCTGGTCGTGCTGCGAGAAGATCCTGCGCGTCGTGCGCGAGATGGACTACGTCCCCGAGGAGCTCGAGGGCCTCGAGCGCGCGATGGCGGACACCTACTACGGCAACTTCTCGGTCTTCCAGTCCGCGCCCGACCACTGGGCCGTCAAGCAGCTCTTCCCGACCATGCCGATCCACCGCCTCGACCAGAAGCCGACCCGCCGCGGCGTCTTCGCCGACCTGACGTGCGACTCCGACGGCAAGGTCGACCTGTTCATCGACCGCCGCGACGTCAAGCATGTCCTCGAGCTGCACCCGCTCGACGGCGATCCGTACTACATCGGCGTCTTCCTGGTCGGCGCCTACCAGGAGATCCTGGGCGACCTGCACAACCTGTTCGGCGACACCGACGCCGTGCACGTCCGGCTGGGCGACAACGACCGCATCGAGATCGAGCACCTGGTCGAGGGCGACTCCGTCGAGGAGGTGCTCGGCTACGTGCAGTACAGCAAGGCCGAGCTCGTCGAGCGAGCGCGTCGCGCCATCGAGGTCGCGCTGCGCGAGAAGCGCATCACGGTCGAGGAGTCGGCCCGGCTGCGCCGCCGCTACGAGCAGGGGCTCTCGGGGTACACGTACCTCGAGGTCGAGGACGCCGACCAGCAGATCATGGCGCGCAAGAGCCGCGCCGCGGGCGGGTGAAGATCGGCCCGCGCCACGCCGCGCCGCGCGGCGCAACTCTCGCGGCCCTGGCCTCCTGCGCGCTCGCGACGATTCTCGTCGGCGGCGCGCCGCTGGTGCCGACCGCCAGCGGAGCGCGCGCGCAGGCCGCGGACGACGATCGGCGCACGCCCGTCGTACGCGCGGTCGAGCAGAGCCGTCCCGCGGTGGTGAACATCGCGGCGGAGCAGGTCGTCGTCATGCAGCGCGACCCGTTCTTCGAGCAGTTCTTCAACGACTTCTTCGAGATGCGCCCGCGCCGCCAGCGCTACACGCGCACCAGCCTCGGCTCGGGCGTGATCGTGCGCCCGGAGGGCTACGTCGTCACCAACGCGCACGTGGTCGCCCGCGGGCAGAAGATCAAGGTCGTCCTCGCGGACGAGCGCGAGCTCGACGCGCGCGTCGTCGGGGTCGACCCGGACGCGGACCTGGCGGTGCTGAAGATCCAGGGCGGCACCCTGCCCCACCTCGAGTTCGGCGAGTCCGACGACCTGATGATCGGCGAGACGGTGATCGCGATCGGCAACCCGTTCGGCTTCTCGCACACCGTGACCACGGGCGTCGTCAGCGCGGTGCGCCGCTCGCTCAAGAGCGAGGGCCGCGTCTTCCTCGACTTCATCCAGACCGATGCCTCGATCAATCCCGGCAACTCGGGCGGCCCGCTGCTCAACATCAAGGGCGAGCTGATCGGCATCAACACCGCGATCTACGGCGGCGCGCAGAACATCGGCTTCGCGATCCCGGCGAAGCGCGCGAGCCGCATCGTGGCGGACCTGATCCGCTACGGCGAGGTGCGCCGCTCCTACCTCGGCCTGCAGGTGCAGGACCTGACGCCCGAGCTCGCGAGCGCCCTCGGGGCCGATGCCCGGCACGGCGTGGTCGTGCGCGAGGTGGAGGACGGCAGCCCGGCCGAGCGCGCGGGGCTCGAGCCGGGAGACGTCATCCTCGAGGTCGACGGCCAGGACGTCGGCGACCGGGCGGAGTTCGACGAGCGCGCCGCGGCAGCCGCGATCGGCTCGACGATCCGGCTCGACGTCCTGCGCTCGGGGTCGCGGCGCCGGGTCACGGTGGCGGCGGGCGAGCTGACCGACGAGCGCATCGACGACGTCGGCTGGCGCCGGCTCGGCATCCGCGTCGCGGAGCGCGGCCGGGACGACGCGGTGACGATCGATTCGGTGCGTCGCAACAGCCACGCCGACCGCGCCGGCATCCGGCCGGGCGACCTGCTGATCGCGCTCGGCGGCACGGCGACCGACTCGACGTCCGCCTACCGGCGCGCCGTCTCGGCGCTGCGCGGCGAGAGCGAGACGCAGGTCGCGGTGCAGCGCGGCCGGGCGCACTACCGGCTGACGCTTCCTCTCGAATAGAGCGCCGCTGCAAGAGCTGCGCTTCCCCGCCCCCGGCCGGTTCTGCTACATGGGCCGGGTTTTCCAGGCAATCGCGAAGCTCCCCCTTCAAACCAGGGACTCTTCGCACTCTATCCAGTCAGGGAGCGTGGTATGCCGATCGGTCGCGTCAAGTGGTTCAACAACGCCAAGGGGTACGGGTTCATCGTCCAGGAGGGCGGTCCGGAGGTCTTCGTTCACTACTCGGCGATCCAGGGCGACGGGTACAAGACGTTGGTCGAGGGGCAGGAGGTCCAGTTCGACATCGCGCAGAGCGACAAGGGTCCGCAGGCGGCGAACGTGATCAAGGTGAAGTGACGGGCGCAGACGACCCTCCTCCAGGCGGGCAGCCGCCACGTCCGGGCCCGGAGATCCGGGTGCGGATCTCCGTGCGCGGGCGCGTGCAGGGTGTCTGGTTCCGCGGCTCGACGCGGGACCAGGCGCAGCGCCTCGGGCTCCGCGGCTGGGCGCGGAACCTGCCCGACGGGTCGGTCGAGGTCGTGGCGCAGGGCGAGCCCGACGCGGTCCAGGAGCTCGTCGCCTGGTGCCACAAGGGCCCACCCGGCGCGCGCGTGACCGGCGTCTCGGTCGACCGCGAAGCGGTGCGCGCGGACGTGCACGACTTCCGCGTCCGCTGATCCGCCGAGAGGAGGTTTCGATGCCCGACAAGACGTACAAGATGGTGGAGATCGTCGGGGTCTCCGAGGACTCGATCCAGCAAGCGGTGCGCAACGCGCTCGAGAAGGCGTCGCGGACCCTGCGCAACCTCGACTGGTTCGAGGTCACCGCGATCCGCGGGCTCGTGCGCAACAACCGCGACCCGCAGTTCCAGGTGCAGCTCAAGATCGGCTTCCGCCTGCTGGAGCGCGACGTGCTGGGCGCGCTCGAGCAAGGCAATCCCGGCGGCGACGAGGCGAGGCGCAAGCAGGGCAAGCGCCGCGGTGCGAGCCGCAAGGGCGCCAAGCCAGGCAAGAGCGCCGCCAAGAGCGCCAAGAAGAGCAAGGGCAGGAAGAAGTAGCACCATGGCCGAGGCTCTCGACGAATTCCGAGACGAGCTGCGCACCTGGCTCGCGGGGCACCTGCGCCCGGAGCTCAAACCGGACGCGCTCGCGCGCCTCCCCGAGTCCGAGCGCGTCGCGCGCCTGCGCGCGTGGCAGCGGACGCTCGCGCAGGACCGCTGGGTCGGCATCACGTGGCCGCGCGAGCACGGCGGCCGCGAGGCGACGATCGCGCAGCAGATCGCCTACACCGAGGAGATGACGCGCGTGCAGGCGCCGCCCGTGCTGGGCAGCCTCGGCGTCGGCATCGCCGGCCCGCCGATCATCGCCTTCGGCAACGCCGAGCAGAAGGAGCGCTTCCCGCGCCGCATCCTGTCGGGCGAGGACCTCTGGTGCTTCGGCTTCTCCGAACCCGGCGCCGGCTCGGACCTCGCCTCGCTGCGCACGAGCGCGACGCTCGACGGCGATCACTTCGTGGTCAACGGCCAGAAGGTCTGGACGACGCTCGCGCACCACGCCGACTGGTGCATGCTGCTCTGCCGGACGAACCCCGAGGAGAAGCGCGCCAAGGGGGTCTCCTGCCTGCTGGTCGACATGCGGAGCCCCGGCATCACCGTCAAGCCGCTGCGCCAGATGACCGGCGAGGCGGAGTTCAACGAGATCTTCTTCGAGAACGTGCACGTCCCGCGCGCGAACCTGCTCGGCGAGCTGCACGGCGGCTGGCCGGTCGCGGTCGCGGCGCTGCAGAACGAGCGCGGCATCCTCTACGTCGTCGAGATGCGCATCCAGCTCCAGCAGGCGCGCGACCACCTGCTCGCGCTGGCGCGCGAGTACGGCGCCGGGGGCGACGCGGTGCTGCGCCAGGAGCTCGCGCAGATCCACGTCGCGACCGAGGTCTTCCGCATGACCTGCCAGCGGACGCTCGACAAGCTGCTGCGCATGGGGATGCCCGGCCCGGAGGCGTCGATCATCAAGCTACACTGGACCGAGATCACGCAGGCCATGCCGACGCTCGGCATGCAGATCCTGGGGCAGAAGGGCCTGCTCTACGACGCGCCCGAGCCGCGCAGCGGCCGCGTCGACCCGGGCCAGTGGCTGCAGCGCAGCTATCTCGGCAGCCGCGCGGCCAGCATCGCGTCGGGGACCAGCGAGATCATGAAGGGGATCATCGCGATGCAGGTGCTCGGGCTGCCGCGCGGCCAGTAGCGGCGCCCCCACCGCACGCGACGGCATGGCCGCTCCGAAGCGCCCGAGCGTCCTGCGCAGGCTGCCGCTCCGCGTGCTGGCGGCGCTGGTCGTGCTGGCGGCGCTTGCCCCGCAGCTCCTGCTGCCGCGCGTCGAGCGCGCGGCGAGCGCGACGCTGCGCACGCCGGTCGACGTCGGCTGGCTCGAGCTCGACCCCCTCGCCGGCGGCGTGAGCCTGCGCGACGTCACGCTCGGCGAGGGCGGACCGCTCACCGTCCGCCGCGTCAGCGTGCATCCGGACGTGGCACGGCTCCTGCGCGGCGAGATCGAGCTCGAGCGGGTCGAGATCGACGGCCTGCGCGGCACCGTCGACCAGGACGAGAAGGGCCTGCCGGTGCTGCGCGGCCTGCCCTTCCCGGAGCCCGACGCCGCGGCGACCGGCCCCACCGTGGCCGTCGAGGAGGTCGTGCTGACCGACATCGACCTCGAGGCGCACCCGCCGCAGCGCCTGCGCCGCCACCCGGTGGCCGTGCACCTCGAGCAGCTCGTCGCACGGCAGGTGCCGACGTCCGCCGCGGGCGCCGCGTACCAGGGCGATCTGCAGGGCTCGCTCGACGGCGTGCCGCTCCGTGCGAGCGCGCGGCTCGACGAGACACCGGCCGGCTGGCGCGTCGAGGCCGAGGTGAGCCTCACCGGCTCGCCCGTCGGCAGCGAGCAGCTCCGTCTGCCTCCCGGGCTCGAGTCGCTCAGCGCGACGGCCGATGGGCGCGCGAGCTACCTGCTCGACCCGGAGCGTGAGCAGGACCGGCTGTCGCTCGACCTGACGCTGAACGACGTGCGGCTCGACGGCAGCGAGGACACCTCGCTCGTCGCGCGCCGCGTCGCCGTCGCGGGGCTCGAGGCCAACCTCGCGGCGGGCGAGGTGAACCTGGGCCGGGTGACGATCAGCGGGCCGCGCATCGAAGCCGCGCTGACGCCCGACGGGCTCGTCTACCCGGGCCTCGTGCCCGGGCTGGTCGAATCGGGGATCGCGACCAGCGCCGGCGACGCCGGCGCCGACGCGCCGGGCTGGAAGGTGACGGGCGGCCGGATCGAGGCCACCGCGGGCGAGATCACGCTGCGGCGCGGCGAGGAGCAGGTCGCGCTCGGCATCGGCGCGTTCTCGTGGAGCGGCATCGCGAGCGGCCGGGCGGGCGAGCTGGGCTTGACGGTGCGCGTGGCGGACTCGGGGACGATCGACGTCGGCGGCACGCTCGGCATCGATCCGCCCTCCGTCGACGTCCGTGCGGACCTGAGCTCGCTGCCGCTCGGCGCGCTCGCCGGCTTGCTCGACGCGCCGCTGCGCATCGCACGCGGCACGGCGAGCGGCCGGATCGAGATCGCCGGCGAGCCCGCGCAGCCGCGCATCGCGCTCGAGATGGTGGCGAGCCAGGTGCACACGGCGCCGCCCGCGGCGGAGCTCGCCGAGCAAGTCCTCGCGGTGGACCGCCTCGAGACGCGCCTGACGGTGGCGCCCGGACCCGCCGGCGCGGTCGAGATCGCGTCGCTCGCGCTGTCGTATCCGTACGCGATGGTGCAGCGAACGCCGCGCGGCGTCTTCCCGCTCGACCTCCTGACGGGCGCGGGGTCGTCGACGCGCGACGCCGGTGTCCCCGGAGCTTCCGCCGCCGAGCCGCGCGCGCCTGCAGATTCTGGCCTTGACGCGGCCGCGGCGACCCGGCCCATCCGCATCACGAGCCTGTCCGTCTCTCAGGGACGGGTCGACTACGTCGACCAGACGACGTCGCCGCCCTACTGGACGGGCCTCGCCTCGACCGACGTCGTGGCGCGAGAGGTGCGCCTCGCGCCGCGCGACCTCGGCACCCTCGAGCTATCGGCACGCCAGGACGAGCTCCACCCGCTACGCGGGTCGGCGCAGCGGACCGGGGAAGAGAGCTGGCGCGGTGCGCTCGCGGTCGAGGGCGTGTCGCTACCGACCCTGAACCCGTACCTCGCGCCGGTTTTCGGCTACGAGGCGCAAGCCGGCACGCTCGACCTCGACGTCGACGCGATGCTCGCGCGCGGCCGGCTGAGCGCGACCAGCGCGTTGGAGCTCGCGGACGTCGGCCTGCGCCAGACCGGCCTCGACGTCATCCAGCAGCAGACCGGGGTGCCGCTCACGGTGGCGCTGTCGCTGCTCAAGGACGTCGGCGGCACGGTCGAGGTCACCGTGCCCGTGGAGGTCGACACCACGACCGGGCGCTACGAGCTGGGCTCGTTCGTGACGCAGGCGATCGGGCGCGCCGTCCTGGGCGCGCTGTCGTCGCCGCTGCGCTGGCTCGGCATGCTGTTCGGCACCGACGGTCCGCCGCACGCGCTCGCGATCGACCCGGTGCCGTTCGCGCCGGGCAGCGCGTCCCTCGACGCGTCCGGGCGCAGCCGCCTCGAGCAGATCGCGCGCATCCTCGCGTCGCACGCGGAGCTCGACGTCGTCCTGAAGTCCCAGATCGCCGAGGGCGACCGCGCCTCGGTGGGCGGTGAAGGGCTCGCGGCTCTCGCCGCGGAGCGCGTCGAGGCCGTGCGCAGCGCGCTCGGGCGCGGCATCGGCGGTCATGCGATCCTCGCGAGCCGCCTGCTGGTCGCGCCCTGGAGCCCGGCGCCGGAGGGCAAGCTCGACGCCGCGCCGGGCGTCTACGTCGAGGTCCAATCGCGCTGAGGGGGATGCGGGAGAGGGACCGTTCCCTCTCCCGCACCCGTGTCGCGACCCGTCGGTATCGACGCGCCGGCCTCAGTACAGGAGGTTCGGTACCGCCTGCACGAACGCCTTGCTCGCCGAGCCGTACGGCGGCGGGGTCGGCGTGGGCGTCGGTGTTGGGGGTGTCGGCGGAACGACCGTCGGCGTCGGCGTGGGAGTCGGCGTCGGGGTCGGTGTCGGCGTTGGCGTGGGGGTCGGCGTCGGGGTCGGCGGCGGAGCCACCTTGAACGCGGGCACGCACAGCTTGCGCCCGGGGTGACGCTGATTGACCGCCACGTTGCCGGATCCGAACTGATCGGTCAGGTTGACGGCCGTCGACGACGAGCCGCCGTTCGGGTTGCACCGTACCTGATAGCAAAGAAAATCCTGACCGGTGAGATCGATCCCGCCGGGAGGATTGCTCGGATTCTTGTCAACCGGGTAGCAGACCTCCTTCGCCTTGGCGAAGCGGCCGGAGACCCTGCAGCCCGTGCTGGCGAGGAACTCGACCTGTTGCGGGGTCAGCGTCAGCGGCGGGAAGGCCGGCGCATTCCGCAGATCCCTCACCCGCGTGCAGGCGAGATGATCGAACGGCTGCGCCTGTGCTTGACTCGTGTCGAGCACACCCGCTGCGATGACCAGAGCTACCACCACCATCGAGAATTTCCGGAAGGAGACGTCCATCTTTCACCTCCGCTTCGGATCGGTGGGTTGCACTACGGCCCCGCTTGCCTTCGGAGCCACTTCCTCTCGAGGCATGGGCGGAGCCCGTGCCCGTGACGCACGTCCGGGTCGCGACACCTGCTCGCTCCTTTACCGTCAAGGGCCGAATGCTGTGCGGGCTGCCCGGCCGTGATAGGTCGCCGTCCAACGTCAAGTCAACGCACTTGATTGCGGCGCGCAGATTTTTGCCATCGATCCGATCCGGCAGGCACGCGCTCGGGGCGCCGAGCACCGTGGCGCTACGCAGGCCCGAGCGCGTCCGTACGGGGGCAAATGAGAAAAAACGCGGGAGGCACCGCTTCGGGTTCCTCCCGCGTCCTTTCGAGCGGTGCCGGCCCTCACGGGCCAGCCGCCGTCACTGCAGCAGGCTCTGGATTCGCTCGACGAAGGCCTGGCTGGCCGAGCCGTACGGCGGCGGCGAAGCCGTCGGGGTCGGGGTCGGCTCGACCGCAGTCGGCGTCGGAGTCGGCACGACGACCGTCGGGGTCGGCGTCGGCGGCGGCGCGGTGGTCGGGGTCGGGGTCGGCACGCCGACCTTGAACGCCGGTACGCAGAGCTCCTTCACCGGCGGCGTCTGGTTCACGCGGATGGTGCCGCTGCCGAACTGGTCACCGATCTGCACGTCGACCGAGCCGCCGGCGTTGCGGTCGCACTTCACGCGGTAGCACAGGAAGTCCTGGCCCGAGAGCACGATCCCGCCGGGCGGATTGCTCGGCGACTTGCTGGTCGGGAAGCAGATCCGGTCCGCGCGGGCGATCCGGCCACCGCCCACGGGCTTGCAACCCTGGCTGTCCAGGAACTCGATCTGCTCCGCGTCCAGGGTCAAGGGCGGAGGCATGAGCGCATTGCGCAGGTCGCGGCTCACGTTGAGGCACGTCAAGTGATCGAAGGTCTGTGCGGAGGCCGGAGTGACGCCGGCGACCGCTAGGAGGCAGAGCGAGGCCAGGCCCCACGCTGCCGTTCGGACGGAACACTTCATTCGACACCTCCCCTAAGTGTGGTTGAAAAAGTTGCTTGGCGACGCCGGTGGGCGCAGCCGATCGAGCCCCCTCGGCGGCGCCCGCGCTCGCGGTTCGGCCGCGCTTCGCGACGCCAATGCCCCCTCCTGGCGGTTCTCCGGCGGGAACCGCTGCCAGCGACCGTTCCAGTTCCATGCCATGCGCACCGGCGCATGAGGCGGCACGCAAGGCCGCGTGCTGCGGGCGGAATCCCGCCGGCGTCCGCGATCGCCGGCGCCTCGTGCAAGGTCGGCGGCGGTCTTTT
>JBFMAS010000293.1:0-3269 GCA_040755575.1 Thermodesulfobacteriota bacterium | reverse complement strand
GCTTCCTCGCCGCGGCCGTGGGCGGCGTCACGGCGCTCGTGACGCCGCTACGGCGGGCCGGCGCCCAGCCCCTCGACGCGGCGTCGCTCTTTCCCGACGGCGTCAAGTCGGGAGACCCGCGGCCGCGCGGGGCGGTCATCTGGACCCGCGTCGCACCACCCCCCGACGGCGCGCCGGTGCCGGTGGTGTGGTCGGTGGCCGAGGACGCGGCCCTGGAGCGCGTGGTGCGCGGCGGGCTCGCCGAGGCGACCGCCCCGGGCGGCCATCACGTCAAGGTCGAGGTGCGCGGCCTCGCCCCGGACCGCTGGTACCACTACCGCTTCGAGGTCGACGGCGTGCCGGGGGTGACCGGCCGGCTGCGCACCACGCCGCGCATCGGCGCGCAGGCGGACCGGCTGCGCTACGCGTTCGCGAGCTGCCAGCAGCGCACCGCAAGCCACTACGTCGCCCACCGCGCGATCGCGCAGGACGAGGTCGACTTCCTGCTCCACCTCGGCGACTACGTCTACGTCAGCGACGGCGGCACGATCACGCTCGACGACTACCGTGGCGTCTACCGGCGCTTCCACTCGAACCCGCTGCTGCAGGAGATGCACGCCGCCGTGCCGCTGGTCGCGGTGTGGGACGACGGCGAGTTCTACAACGGCGTCGACCGCACGGGGCCGGCGCAGCGCCTCGCCGACGCCCGCAGCGCGTGGTTCGAGGCGATGCCCGTCCTGCGGCGGCCCGACGACCGGATCTTTCGTAGCTTGACGTGGGGACGTCTCGCGGAGATGTTCCTGCTCGACACGCGCCAGTATCGCGATCCCGAGGTGCCGCCGAACGCGCGCTTCGCGGACCTGATCGACGCGCAGGACACCGCCCTGCCGCCCGGCGAGCAGATGTTCGCGCCCGGCCGCACGACCCTGGGCGGCAAGCAGCGCCGCTGGCTCCAGGGTGAGCTCGGCCGCTCGCAGGCGACGTGGCGGCTGATCGGCAGCAGCTACGACATGGCGCCGTGGAAGATCATCGACCGCGACACGCCGGAGCTGCGCCGCACGAACCCGAACCTGCAGAGGAACGGCGGCGTCTACGTCTCGAACGAGGCCTGGGACGACTACCAGTGGGAGCGCCGCCGGCTCATGGAGTTCATCGCGCGCCGGCGCATCCGCAACGTGCTCGTCACGAGCGGACACACGCACTTCTACAAGGCGAGCGAGATCCAGCCCGATTTCGACGATCCGCTCTCCCCCGTGACCGCGGTCGAGTTCGTCACCGGCTCGCTCACCGCCGATCCCGACCCGCGCACGATCGCGCCCGAGGAGCTGCTGCACGCGGCGGAGCAGATCATGCTCGCCGCCAACGCGCCGTACCTGAAGCAGATCGACCTTCTGAACCAGGGCTACGCGGTGGTCGATCTCACGCCCGAGGAGGCGATCGTCGAGTTCCGCGCGCTCGACACCTTCGACCCGGACGCCGAGGCGCACACGTCGGCGCGCTTCCGCGTCGTCGCCGGCGTGCCGGGGATCGAGACGCTGCCGGTGTAGCGCGGGCGTCGCGCGGGGCTACGTCGTCGCGTGCGGAGCGGCGATCGCGCGGCTGCCCGTGCGCGGCTCCGCGTCGCTCGGGCACCGGGCGGCGAGCCCCGACAGCTCGCGCACCTTCTCGCGCAGGCCCAGGCCCCGCGTCACGTGGCTCGCCAGCGCGGGAGCCTGCACGGCGGCGTCGACCTGCTCGATCAGCTCCGCCGCGGTGTAGATCCGGCCGCGGCTGCCCGGCACGGAGCCGATGATCGCGAGCACGCGCTTGAGCGCGCCCACGTCCGGGGCGGAGCGGACCATCGCCTCCTTGGTCTCGGCATCGAGCGTCGTGGCGCCCATGGGGTGGGGATAGAGCAACCGCCATGCCGCGTGCCCCGACGTGGACGGCACGACGGGGTGCGTGAAAATACGCGTGAATCGGGGGACCGCACCCGGAGCCGGCACGGCGAGCCCGTGTCCCGTCGGGCACGCCGCTGACGCGCGGACACGGCGCCCGCGGGCCGCACGGGTGCGTGGCAGGGCACGTCGGGGTGGGCTCCGGGCCGTTCGTCCCGTTCCGGGTGGCCAACGGCGGAGGAGCGCGTCTAGCATCGCGGCATGGTATCGAAGCCGCTTCGCGCGTTCGCGCTCACCGCCTGCATCCTGGCCGTCGCCGCCTGCGGCGACTCGAGCAGCGGCGGCACGTCGGGCTCGGCTCTCCGCTGGCCGGGCGAGGAATGGGAGGTGTCGACCCCCGAGGCCGAAGGGATGGACGCGGCCATGCTCGAGGGCGCGCGCGCGTACGCGTTCGAGGACGGACGCAACACGCAGGGCGTGGTCGTCGTGCGCAACGGCGCGATCGTCGCGGAGTGGTACGCCGACGGTGCGGACGCGACGCGGCTCGGCACGAGCTGGTCGATGGCGAAGAGCTTCGCGAGCACGCTGATCGGCATCGCGATCGATCGCGGCGACGTCGCGAGCCTCGAGGTGCCGCTCGTCGAGTTCTTCCCGCAGTGGCGCGGCACCGACAAGGAGGGCGTCACGCTGCGCCATTTGCTCGAGATGCGGTCCGGCATCCGGTGGAACGAGCTCACCGACAACATCCCGCTCTACCTCGAAGGAACCGACCAGCTCGCCTTCGCCCTGAACCGCCCGCAGCGCTACGCGCCGGGCACGACCTGGAACTACTCGAGCGCGGACTCGATGCTGATCTCCGGCGTGATCGAGGCCGCGACCGGTCGTCCCGCGAAGGAGTACGCGGAGCAGCACCTGCTCGGCCCGATCGGGCTGCCGGGCGAGTGGTGGATCGACGGCTCCGGCCACACGCTCACGTACTGCTGCCTCGACGCGCCGACGCGCGAGTACGCGCGCTTCGGCCTGCTGTTCGCGCGCGGCGGCGAGTGGGACGGCCGCCAGGTCGTGAGCCGCGCGTGGGTCGAGGAGGCGACGCGTCCGCTCGCCGAGGCGCCGTTCTACGCGCTGCACTGGTGGACCAACGGCAACCGGGCGATGGCGCCCAACGTCCCCGCGGAGCTCTTCGCCGCACGCGGCCTGCACAACCAGGACGTCTACGTGATCCCGAGCCTCGACCTCGTCGTCGTGCGCAACGGCCTCTACGAGCGCTTCGGCAGCGAGGCGGTGCGCACCGACGGCAACGTGCACCGCACGCAGCCGCCGAGCGACTGGAGCGTCGACCGCTTCCTCGCGCCGATCGTCGCTTCGGTGAGCGATGCCGAACCGGAGCCCGCGGCGGCGTCGTCGTCCGCCGCG
>JBFMAS010000292.1:0-2707 GCA_040755575.1 Thermodesulfobacteriota bacterium | reverse complement strand
CGCCCCGGCGCGCCCGTCGAAGTCCCAGGTCGCGTAGGCGGTGGTGATGGTGCCGCCGAGCGAATGCCCGCCCATGACGATCTTGTGCCCCTGACGCTTGGCGAGCTCGACGACCCGGCGCAGGTCCCGGCATCGGGCTCGCGGCCGGCGCGCCGCGGCGCGAGGTCACCGGCGGTCAGGGCGGCGAGCCGGAGCGCCGTACCACGCGCTGATCAGCGGCGCGCCCGCCCGGGCTCGGCGGGGGAGGCCGCTGCTCGAGAGCGCCCCGGGCGCTCAGGACGCGAGGCGCGGGCGCGCCGCGTCCTCGAGCCGGCGTGCGACCTCCTCGAGCTTGTAGGCCTCGAGCACGTCGCCGGTGCGGATCTCGGTGATGCCGTCGAGCCCGATGCCGCACTCGTAGCCCGCCGCGACCTCGCGCACGTCCTCCTTGAAGCGTCGCAGGCTCGCGACGCGGCCCTCCTGCACCACCGCGAGGTCGCGCAGCAGGCGCACCAGGTCGCCGCGCGCGACCTTGCCCTCGGTGACCAGCGAGCCCGCGACGAGGCCGGACTTGCCGGAGCCCGTCGGCCGGAAGACGTGCCGCACCTCGGCGCGGCCCAGCGACCGCTCGCGCACGACCGGCGCGAGCATGCCCTCGAGCGCGCGCCGCATGTCGTCGATCGCCTCGTAGATGATCGCGTACAGGCGGATCTCGACGCCCTCGGTCGCGGCGAGCTTGCGCGCCTTCGCCTCCGGACGGATGGCGAAGCCGATGACGATCGCGTTCGACGCCGCGGCGAGCAGCACGTCGGACTCGGTGATCGCGCCGACCGCGGCGTGCAGCACGCGGACGCGCACCTCGCCCGTCGACAGGCGCTCGAACGCGGCGCGCAGGGCGTCGATCGACCCGTGCACGTCGGTCTTGAGCACGACCTCGATCTCCCTCGCCTGCTGGGCGGCGGCGCGGCGCTGGAGCTCCTCGAGCCACACCTTGGCCGTGCGCGCGAGCTCGCGCTCGCGCTGCTTCAGGCGGCGCTGCTCGGCGATCCTGCGCGCCGTCGCCTCGTCGGGCGTCACGACCAGCGCGTCGCCCGCCTCGGGCACGCCGGTCAGGCCGAGGATCTCGACGGGCGTCGACGGTCCCGCGGCGGCGACCTGGCGGCCACGGTCGTCGAGCAGGGCGCGTACCCTGCCGTAGGTCAGGCCGCAGACGAACGTGTCCCCCGGGTGCAGCTCGCCCTCGCGGACGAGCACCGTCGCGACCGGCCCGCGGCCGCGGTCGAGGCGTGCCTCGACGATCGCGCCGCGCGCGCGACCGCTCGGCCGCGCGGCCGTGCCCAGCACGTCGGACTGCAGGAGGATCATCTCGAGCAGCCTGTCGAGGCCCTCGCCCGTGCGCGCCGAGACCGGGACGAAGATGGTGTCGCCGCCCCACGCCTCCGGCACGAGCCCGTGGTCGGCGAGCTGCTTCTCGACGCGCGACGGGTCGGCGTCAGGGAGGTCGATCTTGTTCACCGCGACGACGATCGGCACGCCCGCGGCGCGCGCGTGATCGATCGCCTCGAGCGTCTGCGGCATGACGCCGTCGTCGGCAGCCACGACCAGCACGACCAGGTCCGTGACCTGCGCGCCGCGCGCACGCATGGCGGTGAACGCCTCGTGGCCGGGCGTGTCGATGAACGTGACGCGGCGGCCCGCCCCCTCGACGACGGACGCGCCGATGTGCTGCGTGATGCCGCCCGCCTCGCCCTCGGCGACGCGCGTCGAGCGCAGCCTGTCGAGCAGCGAGGTCTTGCCGTGGTCGACGTGGCCCATCACGGTGACGACCGGGTTGCGCGGCGCAGGCGCCCCGCTCTCGCCCGCGAGCAGCGCCAGGACCTCCTGCTCGACGTCGACCGCCGCGCTCTCGACCGTCCAGCCGAAGTCCACGGCGACGAGCGTCGCGTGGTCGAGATCGAGCAGGTGGTTCGCGGTCGAGGGGACGCCGAGCTCGATGAGCTTCTTCACCACCTCGCCGGCCTTGAGGCCGAGCGCGCGCGCGAGCTCGGCGACGGTGATCGCGTCGCCGATGCGGACGACGCGCTTGTGCGCCGACGGCGTCGTGATCGCCGTCTGCTGCTGCACGCGGTTCGGCGCGGGCCGGCGCTTCGCCGGGCGGCGTGCGCCGCGCAGCGGGCGCTCGAGGGCGTGCGGGTCGCGCTGGATGGTACGCCGACGTCCCGGCCGAGCGGGCGCTGCCGGCAGGGGCGTCTGCGGGCCGGCGCCGGGCGCGGCCGCGTGCGTCGCAAACGGCTGGGCGCCGCGTCGTGCGGCCGCGTCGCCGCGCGGCGCACGCGTCCCGGCAGCTGGGCGCGGCGCGGGGCGCACGGCGGCGAGGTCGATCTTGCCGACGACGCGGACGCGGCGCATGCCGGCTTCCGCCGGCGCGGGCGGCACCGCCGCACGGGATGCGTTGTGCTCTCCGGCGCCGGACGGCGGCGGGATCGCCGCTGCGGCCGGGGCCGGAGCGGGCTCGCCCGCCGTGGCCGCCGGCTCGCCCGCGGGTGCGGCGGGAAGGTCGAGCAGGACACCGCCGCCGGCGTCGCCCGCGGTCTGCGGCGCGATCAGCTCGTCGAGCGCCTCGAGCCGCCGGACCGGCTGCTCGCTCGCGCTCGCGGCCTCGGCGGCGGGTGCCGGCCGCGCGCTCGCGGCGCGGCGCCGGATCAGGTTCGGCCGCACGCGCACCTCG
>JBFMAS010000291.1:0-5954 GCA_040755575.1 Thermodesulfobacteriota bacterium | reverse complement strand
CAGAAGTGCGCCCCGCTCCGCTCCGCGACCGCCAGCGCCTCCGCGACCACCGCCAGCCCCTCGCGCGCCCGCCCCGCCCGACCGTACGTCTCCGCCAGCAACGCAAGGAACGCCGGCGCACCGAACTCGTTCCCGCGTGAACGGTACGCCGCGATCCCGGCGCGCATTTCCTCGACCCCAGCGAAGATGCCGTCCTCGAAAGCGAGCCACCCGCGACACACCGCGGAAAGCGCGCGCGTGATCTCGATATCCTCTTCCGCCGCGCCCGGAATCAAAACCTCCGCCACCTCGCGCACGCGCTCGACGTCGCCGCGCCACTGGAAGTACGACGCGATGAAGTGGCGTGCGAATGCGAGCGTGTAGGGATGCTCGAGAGAACGCGCGCGCTCGAGCGTGGCGAGGATCCGCGCCGACCCCTGGTCGGGGTGGCCCTGCAGGCAGAGCGTCCATGCGAGGTGCAGCGCGGCCGTCACGCCGACGTCCTGGCCGCCGCGAAACGCGGGCATGCGGTCCGGCGTGTGCTGCGCGGGGTCGTAGAGGGCGAGCGCCTTCTCGAGATGCTCGCGCGCGTCCGCGAGCTCGCCGGCGTAGAACGCGACCATGCCGGCGTCGTGGTGCGCGGCGAGGAGAGCTGCGGCGTCGCCGGCGGCTGACGCGATGTCGAGCATCTGCTTCGCGAGCTCGCGCGCGACCTTGAGCTCGGCGCGCGAGATGTAGAAGCCGAAGAGACCGCTCAGGATGGCGAAGCACTCGGGCGAGTCTGCGACGCGCGTGCACAGCTCGCGCGCGCGGACGTAGGTGCGCTCGACCTCGGGCACCGCCCAGCCTGCTCCGAGGAGCGCCGTGCCGAGGATCATCCGGATCGCGAGCTCCTCCTGCAGGAGCGCCGGCGATTCGGGCAGCGCGTCGAGCAGCGCGAGCGCGCGCTTGCCGTGCTCGGCGGCCTCGCGGTGGGCGTGACGGCGCAGCGCCGCTTCCGCAGCCGCTCGCCGCCAGCGGATCGCCCGCTCGAAGTCGCGGCCGCGCTCGAAGTGCATCGCGAGCTCGCCAGCGATCTCCGGCGCGCGCGCGCCGTGGGCGCGCTCGAGGCGCGCGCCGATCCGCAGGTGCAGCCCGACCCGGCTGCCGATCGGCACCCGGTCGTAGAGGACGTTCTGGTAGAGCGCGTGGATGAACGCGTAGCGGGCCGCCACGGTGCCGTCCGGCCACTCCGCCGCGCCCACCGCGCGCAGGAAGCGTCCCTGGCGCGCGAGCGCGTCGCAGCACTCCTCCGCAGAGCGCGGCGCGATGCCGTCCGACGCCGCGAGCTCCGCCGAGAACTCGACGCCGGCGACGCTCGCGACCGCGAGCACCGCTTGCTCCTGCGGCGTCAAGCGCTCGATCTGCGTCTCGACCATCTGCCGGAGCGTCTGCGGCACCGTCGCGGCGAGCTCGTCCACCGGCGCCGCCACGCTCCACCGCCCGTCGACCTCGCGCACCCTGCCCCGCGCGACCAGGTCGTCGACCACGTTCACCAGGAACAGCGGGTTGCCGCTCGTGCTGCGCGCGAGCACGCGCGCGAGACGTGCAGGCAAGTCCGACTTCGGGAAGCGATCCAGCAAGAGCTCGGCGATCGCCTCCTCGCCGAGGAAGTCGACCGCGACCTCGACGCAGTGCCCGTGCAGGCGCAGCTCCTGCAGCGCGGCGTGCAGGGGATGCCCGCTCGCCGCGACGTCCGCCGGCCGGTACGTGCCGACGACCAGCACGCGCGCCGGGTCGCGGCGCCGCGCGAGCACCGCCAGCAGGTCGATCGTCGCCGAGTCGCTCCAGTGCAGGTCCTCGAGGAGCAGCACGAGGGGAGCGTCGGCGGCGAGCGCGTCGAGCGCCTCCGCGAGCTCGCGCAGCGTGCGCTCGCGCGTCGTCGCCTGAGCGCGCCGCTCCACCGCCGCGAGCTCGTCGTCGCTGAGCAGGCCCGACAGGTACGCGAGCCACGCGGGCGCGTACTGGCGCAGCGTCGCGACGACGCGGTCGCCGCGCGGCCCGCGGCCGAGGCGGCCGAGCGCCTCCAGCACCGGCAGGTACGCCTCGCCGGCGCCGAACTGCTCGACGCACTGGCCGCGCCCGACGCGCACCTCGCCCTCGCCGTCGAGCCCGGCGAGGAATTCCTCGACGAGCGCCGTCTTGCCGATCCCCGCCTCGCCGGACAGCAGCACGACCCGACGCCGCCCCGCGGCGACGTCGGCGAAGCTCGCATGGAGCCGCGCCAGCTCGCCGTCGCGCCCGACGAGCTGCGGCCGCGCCGGCGCCGCGCTCGCGACGCCTTCGACGCGCACGGCGCCCGGCGCGCGCGACGGAGCAGCCGCCGCCGCGACCGGCCCGATGAAGCGGAACCCCCGCCGGTGCACCGTCTCGATGTACAGCGGCACGCGTGACGAGTCCGCGAGCGCGCGCCTGAGGTCGCGGATGCAGCTCGTCAGCGCCGACTCGCTCACCACGGCGTCCCACACCGAGTCGAGCAGCTCGGCCTTGGTCACCAGCCGCCCGGCGCGCTCGACGAGATGGCGCAGGACGGCGAACTCCTTCGGCGTCAGCTCGAGGCGACGCTCGCCCCGCCACGCGCACTCGTTCGCGGGGTCGAGGCGCAGCGCCGGCACGTCGCCCGGCGGGGCGTCAGGCGCGCGCGGTCGCACGAACGGGCCTCGGTTTTCCCAGAATCATCCCAGAACTTCGCCAGGACTCCTGTGCTGCGCGGCCGTATCTCCGCGACCCGAGGAGATAGCCCGATGCGACGACGTCGCCAAGCCGCACCGCCCCCGTCCGTGCACCGCGCGTTCGTCGTCCACTGGGCCCCGAGGGCGTCCGGCGCCGCCGCGCCCGCGTCGCGAAAGGGAGAAAGCGCATGACCACCGAGAACCAGAAGTCGAAGCGGAGCACGGGCCGCCGCCAGCGTGCGGGAGCCGCCGCGCTCGCGGTCGCGCTCGCCGCGCTCGCAACGACGGCCGCGCTGCCCGCGCGCCCCGCCGTGGCCGCGCCGAGCCCGCTGCCGGTGCGGTTCTACTCGCAGCTCGACCCGGCGTGGGGCACCTTGCTCGTCGGCCGCCACGAGGACGTCCGCATGCGCAGCATGGGCTCGCTCCTCACCTGCATCGCGATGGTGGCGAGCTACTACCAGCTCCTGCCCTGGTTCATCGTCCCGGGCACGCCGCCCGACGGCGCGCCGACGCCGGACTACGTCCACCTCTGGCTGAAGGAGATGAACGGCTACCCCTCGAGCCCGCCGAAGACCGTCATCATCGACTACAACCTCGGCTGGGCGTTCCAGGACGCGGCGACCGTCCCGGTCGCGCTCGAGCTCCTGCCGTTCGGCGCCTCGAGCCTCGACCTCGTCGACCGGAGCCTCGACGACGGGGACCCGGTCATCCTCTACGTGCGGAAGTCGCCCGAGCGCTTCCACCCGGTGGTGGTCGTCGGCCACGACGACGCGACCTCGTCGTACCTGGCGCTCGACCCCGCGAACCGCTTCGACGAGACCCCGCGGCCGCTCCTGCACACGCTCGGGATCGGCTGGGCGTCGATGGTCGCCAGCGGCCTCCGCCCGGTGCTGTCGACGCCGAACGACCCCGAGGTCGAGCTCTATCCGCTCGTCAGCGTGTCGACCAAGTCGCCCGTCGAGGTCGTCGCGGTCGATCCCGACGGCCGCCGCGTCGGCTGGGACGCGGCGACCGGCAGCACCGTCGTCGACGTGCCCGGCGCGTCGTACCTGCCGCAGCCGGTGTGGGCCGACCCGACGCGCCTGCTGCCGGACCGAGCGCCCGGCCGCCTGCTGACGATCCCGCACGCGCGCGAGGGCCGCTACCGCTTCGAGATGATCGCGACCGGCGACGGCCCGTTCACGCTCAGCGCGCGCGCATACGGCGTCGACCACGCACGTCTGGTCGACGACGGCGTGACCGGAACGGTGTCGGCCGGCGACGTGCTCAAGTTCCAGATCGAGTACTCGGAGAGCGGCCCGTCGGGCTTCACCGTCGGCGACAACTTCGACCCCGAGGCCGACGCGGGCGGCGCGCAGAAGACGATCGTCGGCGCCACGGTCGCGTTCGACGCGGGCGCGTCGTTCGACATCGACGGCACGATCGCGTCCTATGCCTGGGACTTCGGCGACGGCGCGACCGGCAGCGGCCCGGCTGCGTCGCACGCGTACGCGGAGACGGGAACCTACACCGCGACCTTGACGGTCACCGACGACAAGGGCGCGAGCGGCACCGACGTCGCCGTCGTGTCCGTGTACCCCGACCGGATCGTCGGCGGCACGACCGAGCGTGCGAGCCTCACGCCCTGGAACACGGAGCCGTTCGGCAGCTCCGGCTCCTTCCAGCCTTCGCTCAGCGCCGACGGACGCTTCGTCGCCTTCATGTCGCAGGCGAACAACATGGGCCCGGCGAACCACGCGACCTACGTCCGCGACCGGCGAACGGCGACGACCGAGTGGGTGAGCGCCCCCGTGTGCAACGGCACCTTCTTCCCGGTGCTGAGCGCGGACGGGCGCTTCGTCGTCTACCAGTGCAGCGCGAACGATCCCGCGTGGCACGGCTCGATCGTCGTCAGCGACCGGCAAACCGGCGCGCACGAGCGGATCGACGTGTCGCCCGCGGGCGAGCCCGGCACGTGCGAGGACAGCTTCGATTGCCGGAGCACGATCGCGACGATCAGCGACGACGGGCGCTTCGTCGCCTTCGTCTCGAAGTACGAGAACCTCGTCCCCGGCGACACGAACGGGTACGTCGACGTGTTCGTGCGCGACCGCGAGACGGGGACGACGGAGCGCGTCAGCGTCCCGGACGCCGGCGGTGAGTCGGCGACGGGCGCCGCGGTGCGCGCCTATCGCAACCAGCCCGCGATGAGCGCCGACGGGCGCTTCGTCGCCTTCGCGTCCGCCTCGCCCGACCTCGTGCCGGGGACGCTGGGCTTCGACGACCGCGTCTACGTGCGCGACCGGCTCCTGCAGAGGACGGAGCTCGTCAGCGTGCGCTCGGACGGCACGTTCGGCCCGTACACGGGCGGCTTCAACCCTTCGATCAGCGCGGACGGACGGCTGGTCGCGTTCGAGTCGGCGTCGAGCGACCTCGTGCCGGGCGACACGAACGACGTGAACGACGTCTTCGTGCACGACCGCGACACCGGCACGACCGAGCGCGTCTCGATCACCGGCGCCGGCGCCCAGGCCACGTGCCCGCCGCTCGAGTCGAACGGGTGCACGCGCGACCCGATGATCAGCCGCGACGGCCGCGTCGTCGCGTTCCGCTCGAAGGCGACGAACCTCGTCTTCGGCGACACCAACAACCGCGACGACGTCTTCGTGCGCGACCTCGAGGCGGGCACGACGCAGCTCGTCAGCCAGTCGACCGACGGAGAGCTCGGGAACGGCGCCAGCGGCGAGGGCCGCTTCGTGAACGACGCGACCGTCATCGCACTCAGCGCCGACGGCCGCTTCGTCGCCTTCTGCTCCGACGCGACGAACCTCATCCCGACCGACGGCAACGCCATCGAGGACGTCTACGTCCGCGACCGCCAGGCGGCGGGCCTGGTCGCCGATCCGTCCGGGCCGTACCTCGGCTGGGCGAGCTCGGACGCGTCGCCGGCGTCGGTCGCGTTCGACGCGAGCGGCTCGCTGCACCCGACCGGTCAAGCAATGATCGCGCTGTGGGATTTCGGCGACGGCACGCCGGTCGTCGAGGCGAGCACCGGCGCGCCGGTGTCGCACGCGTACGCGGCGCCCGGCTCGTACACGGTGACGCTCGTCGTGAGCGACGGCGAGCACGGCTCGCCACCCGCGGTCACGACGGCCGAGATCGCGGCGGCGCGCGCGCCGTCCTTGACGCTCGCGCCGGCGTGCGGCGATCCGGGCTCGACGCCGAGCGCGACGGTCGGCGGCTACGCGCTCGTGCCGCCGGCCGCCGGGTGGAATCTCGCCGACG
>JBFMAS010000290.1:0-7804 GCA_040755575.1 Thermodesulfobacteriota bacterium | reverse complement strand
CGCGCTGACGCTGCGCCGGCGCGGCGTGGCGCGCGACGTCGTCGAGCAGGCGGCACGCGCGAGCGCCGCCGGCGATCTCGAGAACGCGCGCGCGCTCCTCGCGCGGCGCTTCCCGCGGGGCGTCGGTGCGTCGCCGCGCGAGCGCCAGCGTGCGGCGCGCCTGCTCGCCTCGCGCGGCTTCCCCGCCGACGTCGTGCGCGAGGCCCTGGGCATCGACGTCGACGTGTGCGACACGAGCGGCGAGGATCCGGACGACGCATGAAGGACCGCACGCCGCAGCCGCGCGGCCCGCACCGCCACTACGCGTGGGTGATCGTGATCGCCTCGCTGCTGGTCGAGTTCTTCGGCATCGGCTTCGGCTTCTTGGCGCTGGTCGCGTCGTATCCGTACTTCGAGGCGCTCGGCTGGTCGCGCACGACGGTGGTCTTCTCGAGCACGCTGATGATCGCCACGATCGCGGTGCTGTCGCCCCTCACCGGGGCGTACATGGACCGGCGCTCGATCCGGCACCTGTTCGTCGCGGGCGGGCTCGTGATGGCGCTGGGCCACGCGCTGCTCGGGATCGCCACGACGCCGGCCGCCTTCTTCGCCGGCGCGGTCGTCCTCGGCGTCGGCATGGCGGGCGTCACGGTGCTGCCGAACCAGGTGCTGATCTCGCGCTGGTTCGCGAGCCGGCTCGGGCTCGCGAACGGGCTGATCAGCGCCGGCACCGTCCTCGGCGGCTCGCTCTCGACGCTCGTCGTCACCGTCTGCTCCGAGGCGTACGGCCGGCGCACCGCGTTCCTCGTCCTCGCCGCGTGCGTCGGCGTCGTGCCGCCGCTGATCGGCGCGTTGGTCGTGCGCGACCGGCCGTCCGACCTGGGCCTCGAGCCCTACGACGAGGGCGAGCCGCGGGCGCGTGCGGCGCGCACGCCCCGCGCGGCGCACGGCACGAGCACCGGCGACGTCACCGACGTCGCGAGGATCCTGCGCAGCCGTACCTTCCGGCTCGTGACCATGGGCATCCTGCTCGCGACCGTGCCCTGCTACACGAGCAACAAGCACCTGATCCTCTACCTGCACGACCTCGGACTCGATGCGACGCACGCGGCCTCCGTCAAGAGCCTGATGATCCTGGTCGCGGGCGCGGGACGGCTCCTCGCGGGGCTCGCGTCGGACCGCTTCGACCGCCATCGCACGCTGATCGGCATCTACGCGCTGTCGGCGGCGAGCTTTCCGCTGGTGTTCGCCATGCCGGCGGAGCCGGTGCTGCTCGCGTACGCGGTCCTGTTCGGGCTCGCGTACGGCGGCATCATGCCGATGATGCCGATCATGGTGGTCGAGTGCTTCGGCATCGAAGCGCTCGGCACGATCCTCGGCGTGATCAAGGTGGCGTACGACGCGGGCGCCGCGCTGGCGCCGCTCGCCGCGGCCTGGGCGCACGACCGGCTCGGCGACTACGACCTCGTGTTCGCGATCAACTGGGCGTGCGCGCTCGGCGCGGTCGCGTGCGCCGTCGCGCTCGACCGGGAGCGCCGGCGCGCGGCGGCCGCGGAGGCCGAGGACGCGGCCGCCTGACGCGGCGTCGCGGCCGCTGCCGCGAGGTCGCGCGTCTGCTTGATCGCGCGCGGCCTGCGGTCCACAGTCGCGCCGTGCCCGCGCGCCGCGTCCCACCCGCGCTCACGTACCTCGCGCTCGCGTGTGCGGCGCTCGCCGCCTGCGCCGACCGCGCGCCGGCGCCGCCCGCCGATCCGCCCGGTCCGGCCGATCGCCTGCGCCTGAACGAGGCCTGGCTCGTCGGCACGCACAACTCGTACTGGGTCGACCGCGGCCTCGCGAACGACGCGTTCGCGTCGGGCGTGCAGCAGAGCCTGCTCGACCAGCTCCTCGCCGACCACGCGCGCGCGATCGAGATCGACGTCCATCCCGACCCCGGGCGCCCGGGTCGCTACCGCGTCTTCCACACGGTGCCGGGCAACAGCCTGTGCGACGACCTCGCCGACTGCCTGCGCCCGCTGCGCCTCTTCCACGCCGCGCTGCCGCGCCACGAGGCGGTGCACGTGATCGCGCACGCACGCCGGGCGCACCGCTCGGCAGCGGCCACCCCGACGCGGAGAAGATCCGGCTTCGCCTGCGTGCCTGCCGCGACGGCGCCTGCACGTGGACGGAGGTCGGTCCGGGGGAGCTCGCCGCGGCAGGGTCGCGCGACGCGGCCGCGGCGCTCGCCGCGCAGATCGAGGTCGGCGTGGCGCTCGCGCTCGAGGTCGAGCCGCGGGACGGCGGCTCGTGCGCGCGTGCGGAGATCGCGACCGACGTCGATCCGCGGGGCGAGCCGGCCTGGCTGCCGATCGCATTCGCCGAGTGCTTCGCCGCGCCGCTCGGCGTGCAGGGCGTGGTCGCCGACGACGCCACGGTGCCCGGACCCGTGCTCTTCGCGGGCACGCGGCTGTGGATCGACGGCCGCGCCGCGGAGCCGGATCTGCGCCCGCGGCGCATCACCGATCGAGGAGCGACATGACGACGGATGCGATCACCCGCCACCTCACCGCCGACCACGCGCGGCTCGAAGCGCTGCTCGACGCGGCGACGCGGCGCGAGCCGTACGACCCGGCGCCGTATGCGGAGTTCCGCCGCGGGCTGCTCCGCCACATCGGCATCGAGGAGAAGCTGCTGCTGCCGGCCGCGCAGGAGGCCGCGGGCGGCACGCCGCTCGAGGTCGCGGCGCGCCTGCGACTCGACCACGGCGCGATCGCGGCGCTGCTGGTTCCGACCCCGACACCGGTGATCGTCGCGACGCTGCGCCACATCCTCGAGCGCCACAACCCGATCGAGGAGGGCGCCGGCGGGCTCTACGCCCAGTGCGACCGGCTGCTCGCCGCGCGCTCGGACGAGATCGTCGCCGCGATGGAGTCCTACCCCGAGGTCCCGGTCAGCCCGCACAACGACTCGCCGCGCGTCATGCCGGCGGTCGAGCGCGCGCTCGAGCGCGCGGGCTACGCGCTCGTCACGGCGAGCTGATCGGCTGCTGCGCGGGCGCGGGGCGGTGCGCCCACAGCGGGTAGTCGATCCCGGCGAGGCGGTTGATCACGATCCCCTGCAGGACGAGCAGCCCGACGGCGAGCATCAGCACGCCGAGCTGCCACGGCTCGCGCAGGATGCCGAGCGAGACGATCAGCGTCGTCGCGCCCGCGGGCGGGTGCGGCAGCCTGAACCACACCATCGCCCCGCTGGTCAGCCCGAGCGACACGGCCGCCGCGCCGACGTTCGCCCAGTCGACGCCCTCGGCGAGCGCCGGACCGCGATCGGTGAGCCCGAACACGACCAGCGCGAGGTAGCCGGCGACGACGCCGATCAGGTGGCCGCCGATGGTGTTGCGCGGCGACGCCGCCGGCTGGGTCGGCGTGTAGAACAGCAGGAACGCGGTGGGCCCGAGCGAGGGGAAGACGAACGGCGCGCCGGTCACGAGCGCCACGGCCGCCATCAGGCCGATCGAGACGATGCCGTTGACGAGCGCGAACAGCCCGAGGATCCAGAGCCGCGAGTGGTGCTCGACCAGCACGGGGAGCTGGAAGCGGTGCCCGATGCCGCGCACGACGTGCATCATCTCGCCGCCGATGGGACCGGGCGGGCGCGGCTGCCCGGCGGGACGGTCGGCGCTCATCGCTGCAGGTAGCGATAGAAGCCTGCCGAGCCGGCGGCGAGCAGGACGGAGACGGCGGCCGACGTCCAGGCGAGGCCGGCGTCGTACGCGTGCAGCGCGTCGAGGCCCACCGTCAAGAGGAAGATCTGCAG
Organism: Thermodesulfobacteriota bacterium; assembly: GCA_040755575.1. GTDB lineage: Bacteria > Desulfobacterota > Binatia > UBA12015 > UBA12015 > DATCMB01. The sequence continues at coordinate 4,033 of JBFMAS010000290.1, read as the reverse complement.
AGACAGCAGTACGCCGACGAAGACGCCGACGGCCGAGGCGACCTCACGCGGGCGTGCCATCGTGCACCTCCTCGCCGAGCGCCCAGATCATGCCGTCCGCCCGGCGCTCGACCGCGATCCGCCCGAGCGGACGCTGCGGCGGCCCCGCGAGGACGATCCCGCTGCGCGCGTCGAACACGCCGTCGTGGCAGGGGCAGAACATCTCCTCGCGGGCCGGCTTCCAGTACACGACGCAGCCGAGGTGGGTGCACTTCTGGCTGAACGCGCGCAGCTCGCCGTCCGGCAGGTGGACGAGGATCGCCGGGTCGAGCTCCGTCGGGTAGCGGAACAGGTAGGCTTCGCCGGGCGGCACGGTGCTCGCGGCGACGATCGCACGCGGCGCGCCGCGGTTGATCGTCCGCAGCGAGGTCCAGGCGGCGACGCCGACGCTCGCCGCGGCGAACGAGGCCGACGCGAGCACCAGGTAGCGCGCGAACTCGCGGCGCGTCACCTCGTCCTCGCCGTCCGACGTGTACGGGAAGTCGCTGCGCCACTTCGGGATGGTCGCGTCAGACATCGCTCTCGCCCTCCGCCGTCTCGCCGAGGCCGAACGGGTCGTCCTGCCACGCGGCCGCCTGGCGGCCGGCGAGCACGTCGATCGGCCCGCCGTCGTTCGCGACCGTCAGCACCTTGGTGCGCACCGCCTGCCTTCCGAACGCGAAGTCCTCGACCAGCACGCCGCGCCGCGTGCGCGCGAAGTCCTCGCGGGTGCCGAACCACAGCGCCTGGCTCGGACAGACCGACGCGCACATCGGCGCGAGCCCTTGCGAGCTGCGGTCGTAGCACATGTCGCACTTCATCATCTGGTTCAGCTCGACCATCAGCTTCGGCACGCCGAACGGGCACGCGAGCGCGCAGTTCGAGCACGCGATGCAGCGGGGCTTGAGCGCCGATTGCACGACGCCATCCTCGTTCTTCTTGATCGCGTCCGCCGGGCAGACCTCCGCGCAGGTCGGGTCCTCGCAGTGCATGCACACCATCGGGACGGTCTGCGTGCTCGCGCCGCGGTCGACGAAGTCGAGGTGGATCATCGAGTGGCCGCGGTGCGTGCCGCATTCCTCGCACGCCTGCACACACGCCTTGCAGCCGATGCAGCGGCTCTGGTCGATGACGAAGACCTTCTCGCCGGGACCGCCCAGCAGGCTCACGGCGGCCCCGTGTGCAGACGGAGGTCGCGCTCGTCGCGGGGTGCGCGTCCCGGCCCGACGCGCTCGACGCGCACTGCCGACACCTTGAACTCCGGGATCTTCGAGACCGGGTCGAGCGCGCGCTGCGTGAGCTGGTTCGCCGCCTGCCGGCCGGGCCAGTGGTAAGGGATGAACACCGTGTCGGGGCGGATGGTCTCGACCACCGCGGCGGGCAGCGTGATCTCGCCGCGCCGCGAGCGCACGCGCACCAGGTCGCCGCTCGCGACGCCGAGCGCCGACGCGAGCCGCGGGTGCATCTCGCAGAGCGGCTCCGGGTACTGCTCGACGAGCGGCCCGATGCGCCGGGTCTGCGTCCCGGAGAGGTACTGGCTGACGACGCGTCCCGTGGTGAGCCAGACCGGGTACTCCTCGTCGACGATCTCCGCCGGCGGCCGGTACTTGACGGGATGGAACCTGGCGCGCCCGCTCGGGGTGTAGAAGCGGCCGCCCTCGTAGAGCCGCTTCGTGCCCGGGTGTCCCTCGCTCGGGCACGGCCAGAACACCCCCTTCTCGCCGACCACGCGCTGCCAGGTGATGCCCGAGTAGTCCGCGGTGCCGCCGTGCGAGGCGCGGCGCAGCTCGTCGAAGATCTCCTCGCTCGAGCGGTACGGGAAGTAGCGCTCCTTGCCGAGCCGGCGCGCGAGGTCGAGCAGGATGTGCCAGTCGAGCCGGGCGTTGCCGGGCGGCTTCACCGCCGCGTTGATCTTGATCACGCGGCCCTCGACGTTGGTGCTGGTCCCTTCGTCCTCCTCGTGCAGCGAGCCCGCGAGCACGACGTCCGCGTGCTGCGCGCTCTCGCAGAGGAAGAAGTCGATCGCCGCGTAGAACTCGAGCTTCTCGAGCGCTGCGCGCGTGAATGCCGTGTCGGGCAGCGAGACCAGCGGGTTGAAGCAGATCGAGAGCAGCCCCTTGATCTCGCCCGCGTGGATCGCGTTGACGATCTCCTGCGCCGTGAGGCCCTTGCCCGGGATGTCGGCGACGTCGCAGCCCCACACCGAGGCGACGTACGCGCGGTGCTCGGGGTTCGTGATGTCGCGGTTGCCCGGGAGCTGGTCGCACTTGTGGCCGTGCTCGCGGCCACCCTGGCCGTTGCCCTGGCCGGTGATGGTCGTCACGCCGCAGCCGGGCTTGCCGTAGCGGCCGGTCGCGAGGCCGAGGTTGATGCAGGCGAGCACGTTCTCGACGCCCTTGGTGTGGTGCTCGATGCCGCGCGCGTGCAGCAGCATGCCGGTCGCAGACAGGCCCCAGAGCTCCGCCGCCTGCTCGATGCGCTTGGCCGGCACGCCGGTCACGCGCGCGGCCCACGCCGGCGTGTGGTCGCGCACCGCTTCGGCCGCCTCGGCGAAGCCCTCGGTGTGGCGCTCGATGAACTCGTGGTCGAGCCAGTCGCGCTCGATCAGCACGTGCAGGATCGCGCCCAGCAGCGCCGAGTCGGTCCCCGGGCGCAGGCCGAGGAAGACGTCCGCGGTGCGTGCGATGGGCGTCACGCGCGGGTCCGCGACGATCAGCTTCGCGCCGCGGTCGCGCGCCTGCCAGACGTAGCTCGTCGTGATCGGCGCGCACTCCGCGACGTTGGCGCCGGCGATGAACACCACCTCTGCGAGGCGGATGTCGCTCCACGGGTTCGACGCGCGGTCGATGCCGAGCGCCTTCTTGTTGGCCGCCCCGGCCGACACCATGCACAGGCGCCCGTTGTAGTCGAGGTTCGCCGTGCCGAGCGCGAGCCGCGCGAACTTGCCGATCAGGTACGACTTCTCGTTGTTCAGCGACACGCCGGACAGCATCGCGAAGGCGTCCTTGCCGTGCGCGTCCTGGATGCGCCGGATCTCGGACGCGACGCGGTCGAGCGCCGCGTCCCAGGAGACCGCGCGGAACCCGGTCGGGCTCGTCGGGTCGCGCTCGAGCGGCTCGACCAGGCGATCGGGGTGGCTGCCCTGGAGATAGCGCTTGACGCCCTTCGGGCAGAGCTTCCCTTCGTTGAACGGGAAGTCGTACCAGGGCTCGAAGCCGACGACGCGCTCGTCCTTCACCTTGAGGATGAGCCCGCACTGCTGGCCGCAGAAGCAGCAATGCGTCTTCACCTCGCGGTCGACCTCGAGGCTGGCGTTCCAGCCGCCGGGCGGCTGGCGGTTCAGGTGCGGGCCGTAGCGGGCGACGAGCTCGGCCTCGTCGCGCGGCAGACGCGCCATCAGCCGAAGCCTCCGACGCGCCGGCTCTGGGCGAGGGTGACGAGGCGGCGTCGGCACGCGGGACAGACGTCCTGGTAGCTGCCGCCCGAGGGCAGCCCGTAGTCGAAGCCGACCTGCGGCAGCACGTCCTTCAGGTCCTGCACCTGCATCGCCGACGCGAACTCCGTCCCGCACTCGCTGCAGCGCTGCTGCGGCCCGGCCGCGCCCGCCTGCTTGTAGAACTGCACGCCGAGGTTCGCCGGGCGCTGGAAGATGTGGAACAGCTTGCCGAACGGGATGTACATGAGCCCGAGGATCACGGTCAGCGCGTGCACGGTGGTGAGGAAGGTGTAGAAGCGCCCGCCCATCCACAAGGTCGACACCGTCAGCATGAGCCCGGTCACCGACACGGCGAACAGCCCCGCGAGCGCGAGGAAGTCCGTCGAGCGCTCGACGGCGAGCGCGCCCGGGTCGCGGACGCGGCGGGCGAGGAAGAGGAACACGCCCGCGAGCACCAGCACGGCCGCGACGTCGAGGCCGTGGAACATGAGCCAGCCGAGCGCGCTGCGCGCGTCGAAGTCGGTCGTGCCGAGCGGCCCGACGAAGGCGCGGTAGCGTGCCGCGTCCTGCCCGACGGAT
>JBFMAS010000289.1:0-4109 GCA_040755575.1 Thermodesulfobacteriota bacterium | reverse complement strand
GGCGACGTCGTGACGCGTCGTCTGCACGGCGCGCTCGCGGCCGCGGCCGAGCGCGCGCCCGAGGACTTCGCCGATCTGCTCTTGACGCCAGGGGTCGGCGCCCGCACGGTCCTCGCCCTCGCGCTGGCGGCCGAGGTGATCCACGGCACGCCGTGCCGCTTCTCCGACCCGGCGCGCTTCTCGCTCGCGCTCGGCGGCAAGGACGGGCATCCCTTCCCGGTGCCGCTGCGGGTCTACGACGAGACGCTGCGCGTGCTGAAGCGAGCCGTCGAGGCGGCCCGGCTCGCGAGCGACGATCGGCTCGCGGCGCTGCGGCGTCTCGACGCGGAGGCGCGCCGGCTCGAGCGGACGGCGCGCGGACCGTCGTTCGACGAGCTCGTGGCGGGCGAGCGCGCGCGCTCCACGGCGCTCGGCGGGCGGGCCGTCGGCCCGTCACGCGGCGGGCAGTCGTCGGCCTGAGGAGCCCGTCCGAGCAAGGGCGATGCCGCGGCGGGAGTCCGCGGCGGCGCGCGGCAGGCCCCGCCGGCCGGAGGGGATCCCACGCTTACACCCCGGGCGCGCGCCTTAAGCCTCAGCGTCGTAGCAGTTGCTTGACGATGGCGGCGGCCGCGACGCTCGGCGACCAGGGGCGCACGATCCAGCCGACGCTGAAGCGGTGCGTGTCCGAATGGATCGCGTGCCAGAGCGGCCGCTCGGCGGAGACGTGGAACAAGCGCAGGTGCCAGCGGCCGTCGCGCGAGGTGACGATCGCGCCGCTCGCGGCGTCCGGGCCGGTCGCGGGCGCCGGCGCGAGCGCGCCCGCGGTGTCGGCCGCGCGCCGCTGCGCCGCGAAGCAGCGAAGCAGCGAAGCGCGAGCTCGCGCAGCGCCTCGGGCAGCGCCGGATCGCGCTCCTCGCGATACGACACCGCCGGGTCGAACGAGAGGCGCGACGCGTTCACCCGCTCTCCCGCCCGGCTCCGGGCAGCGCGACCACCATCCGCAGCTTGCCCGACCGCTCGGTGACCAGCCGCTCGTGCCGCTCGGTGGCGACCTCGGTCGGCGGTCCGAGCAGCTCCGCGAGCTCGCGTGCCACGGCGGGCGCGACGCGGCGGTAGCCGTCATCGTCGAGCGTCACCAGCCGCACGACGAACGCGTGCGGCGCCGTCTGGACGACCTGGTACTGCACCACCTCTGCGTGCGGCTTGACGACGCCCCAGATCGCGCGCGGGTGGAGGACGCGGCCGTCCGGCAGCGCGACCATGTCCTCGACGCGCCCGTCGACGTCGTCGAGCGAGCGCAGCGTCCGCCCGCACGGGCACGGTCCGGAGGCGAGCGACGCGACGTCGCCGAGCCGGTAGTTGAGCAGCACCGTGCCGCGGTTCACCAGGTTCGAGACCACCACCTGGCCGCGCTCGCCGTGCGCGACGTCGCGGCCGTCCGCGTCAACGAGGCGCACGTGGCACAGGTCCTCGTGGAGGTGGAAGCCGGTGCGCGCCTCGCACAGGAAGCCGAGCTTGAAGACCTCGACGGCGCTGTAGATCGAGATCACGGGCGCGCCGAGAGCCTGCTCGATGTCGCGGCGCACCTCGCGCCTGACGCTCTCGGCGCTGTAGACGATCAGCTTCGGCGGCACGAGCGTCGCATCGCCGCGCGCCACCGGGCGGCTCAGCGCGACGAGGTAGTTGCCGAAGCCGGCGAGGACGTCGGGGCGGAACGCGTTCAGGCGCTCGATGGTCTCCGCGAGCGGCGCGAGCACGGAGAGCTGCAGGCGGGCCGGCCGCGCGATCAGCGTCGACGCCTCGTAGAACGCGCGCACCCGGTCGATCGTTCCCCCGGGATAGCCGATCGTCGCTTCGCGGTAGCCGAGCCGGCGTCCGACGATGCTGGTGATCACACGGCGCTCACGCTCGCCCCACGCGATGTTGGCGAGCAGCGAGCGGCGGTCGTGCCAGACGTGTCCCGGCTTGCCGCTCGAGCCGCTGCTGATGAAGAGGATCGCGCCGCGGCCGGCACGCGACGTCGAGCGGAAGCGCTCCGGGTCCTCGCGCAGGTCGTCCTTGTCGATCAGCGGCAGGCGCGACAGATCGTGCGCCGACGCGATGCTCGCGGGGTCGATGCCGTACCTGCGGAAGGCGTCGCGGTAGAACGGCACCGTTTCCGCCGCGTAACGGACGACGGCGCGTACGCGCGCGTCGCGCAGCGCCTCGACGCGTCCGCGCGGCGCGTAGGGGATCCGCTGCTGCGCGGGCAGGTGCGCGAGCACGACCGCGTTGCCCGCGACCTTGCGCAGCAGGGAGCCCTGCGGCCGCCCGCCCGAGCCCGCGGCCTGCCGCGCCGCCGTACCGTGCCCGGCTCGCATCCCGGACGCTCCTACCGCGAGACCGCGGCGAGCGCGACCCGACCGGCTGGTGTAGCGACGCTACACTTCCGGCGCAGCGCTTTTCCGATCCCACGGGCACGTTGACTCACGGATATAGCGGCGATATACGCCAGGCATGGGGCCACGTGCCGCCGTCCGGCCGCGTGCCGTCGAGTCCGAGGCGACGCGACGCGCGATCCTGAAGGCCGCCGGCGACCTGCTGGCGCGCCGCGGCGAGGAAGGCGTCTCGATCCGCGAGGTGTGCCTTCGTGCCGGCGTCACGCCGCCGACGATCTACCACCACTTCGGCGACAAGGCGGCGCTCGTCGACCGTGTGGTCGACGACTGCTTCGCGGCCTTCGACCTCGCCTTCGAGGACCGCACGCCGCCGTCCGATCCGGTCGAGCGCCTGCGCTGGGGCTTCGACCACTACGTCGAGTGGGCCGTCGAGCACCCCGTCCACTACCGGCTGATGTTCCTGCGCTCGCACGGCCGTCCGACGCCGGCCGGGCTCGCGTCCTACGACCGGCTGCTCCGCATGGTGCGGGCAGTCGACGACGCGGGACGCTTGACGGCGCCGTTCGAGCAGGCGACCGCGGCGCTGTGGTCGTCGGTGCACGGCGTCACGTCGCTCGTGATCGCCGGCTTCTGGCCGCGCGAAGCGCCGGCGATCGCGCTGGTGCGCGACGCGATGATCGCGCAGCTCACCCGACCCGCGGCGGCACGTGACCGCCGCGCGAGGAGGAAGCGCAATGGCAACGCAGCGTGAATCGGAGCTCAATCCGTTCCTGCAGGGCAACTTCGCGCCCTGGCGCGTGGAGGGCGACGCACCCGACCTCGAGGTGATCGGCGAGCTGCCGCGCGAGCTCGCCGGCACGTACGCTCGACGGCGCGCTGCCGCGACGGCCTCATCGTCGAGCTGATCGACGAGTATCCGGACGGGATGGACGCCGAGGCTGCCGCGTGGATCGCGAGGTGGGCGCCGGGCGCGAGCGCGGCGTACGTGTGAGCGGCCGGCGCTCGACGCCGCGCGGCTCCTAACGAAGGAGCGCGCGCAGCTCCGCGACCGCCTGGCGCCAGTCCTCGCCCACGACGATCCCGTGCAGGCCCGCGCGGCGGGCGGCGGCGACGTTGCCGTGGAAGTCGTCGAGGAAGACGGCGTTCGCACCCGCCACGTTGCCGAGGCGCTCGAGCGCGTAGGCGAAGACGCGCGGGTCGGGCTTGCGCATGCCGATCTCGTGCGAGTCGACGACGGCGTCGAACAGCTCGTCGACCGGCAGCATCGCGCGCCAGGCGTGGCCGAACTCGCGGACGTTGTTGGTCACCACGGCGGTGCGGCGGCCGCTCGCGCGCGCCTCGCGCGCGACCGCGACCATCTCCTCGCGGACCGCGGCGCGGGCCATCGCGCCGAGCGCCTCGAACAGGTCGACGCGGTCCGGCGCGGCGAGGTCGAGGATCGCCTGGCGCGCGTCGGCGAGGCTGATCTCGCCGCGCTCGAGGCGGTGCCACGGGTGGTCGGTGTCGTCGTCGTAGCGCCCGAAGACGAGCTCGACGACGCGCTCCTCGCCGACGCCGCAGCGCAGGCCGAAGTCGCGCACCGCCTGGAACGGCGAGTCCATGAACACGCCGCCGAAGTCGAACAGCACCGCGTCGATCCGCATGACGGCGCATCCTCGCCGGTACGCGCCCCCCGCTCAAGCGCGCAGGCGGCGCGTGTCGCGCGCGGTCTCGACCGGCGGGCGCCCTGCGTCCATGCCGGGGAGCGCGGCT
>JBFMAS010000288.1:0-14105 GCA_040755575.1 Thermodesulfobacteriota bacterium | reverse complement strand
GGGCGTTTCAACGAGGTCTCCGGGATGTCCTTCGGGCGGCTCCGACGCGTGTCCGGCGTCCAACAAAAGACGGTCGGAGGGTGCGGAAGCTGACACGCCGCGGCCGAGATCGCAAACGGAAGGGTCGAAGGGCGGCGCGCGCGGGAGCGGCAGCACCGGCCGTGCCAGCGACGCCACGCATCGGCGCGCCCGCTCCCTGCCGCGCGTCTTGCGGTTCTGCACGACGCCGCGCCGGCGCGCTAGGCTCCTAGCCGTCGCGGGCGCTGCGGCGGTCGACGCGCTGCATGCCGGGGAGACGGTAGACGCCGACGATCGGGCCGCGGACCTCCCGCGACGGGCGCGCCTCGAAGAGCAGCGTCGCCGTCTCGCGCAGCCGGCGATAGAAGGCGACCTGACGCGGGTGGGCCTCGGGGTTGCGGGTGTAGCGGCCGTACATGTTGGTGCTGATCAGCAGGTACTCCCAGCCGTTCCCGCGGTAGAAGGCGAGCGGGTGGCGCGAGAGCGTCGACACCTCGAGCACCTTGAACCGCTTCGCGCGCGCGCGCTTCGAGGCGAGCGGCGCGGTGTACCACTCGTGCGCGATCCTCGCGCCGTCGGGCAGGTTGGCGAGCACCCAGTCGAGCGTCACGACCTCGGTCGACGGATGCGCGTAGAGACGCGACAGCCGGGCGGCCTCGCGCGCCGGGCCGATCACGACGAGCAGCGCTGCGCCGGCGGCGATTGCCGGGCGAAGGCCACGCGGCGAGCGCAGCGCGCGCGCGACGCCGTCGGCGCCCGCGACGATCGCCTGCGCCGCGAGGACCGCGAGCACCGGCAGCGCCGGGACGGCCCAGCGCTGCCAGTGGATGCCGAGGATGCTGATGCCGACCAGGAAGACGATCACGTAGAGCGCGAGCAGCAGCGGCGCGAAGCTCCGGCGCCACGCGAGCACGGCGACGGCGAGCAGAGCCAGCACGTACTGCGGCCAGCCGATCGCCTGCGGGATGGCTTCCGCGAGGTAGTACCGCAGGTTGCCGAGGAGCCCGAGCGGCTCGATGCCGACGTGCACGCTCTGCTTCTGCGCCGCGACCCTCAAGCCCTGAAGGGCCGCCGGCGCCGCGAGCAGCACGTAGGGCGTGGTCGCGAAGAAGGCGAGCGGCACGGCGAGCCATCCGGCGACGATCGGCGCGACCGGCGCGCCGTCCGTCCCGCGACGCCAGAGGCGGAGCTGCGCGGCGGCGAGCACCGCGCCGGTGCTCGCCATCAGGAAGCGCGACGCGACGGCGAGGCCGAGCGCCGCGCCGGCGAGCGCGTGACGGGAGACCGTCGGCGTGTCGAGCGCGCGCAGCACGAGCGCGAGGTAGAGCAGCCCGAAGAACGTCGCCGCGCTGTCGCTGCGCAAGGGCTGCGCGTACTCGATCGCCAGGGGCGACGCCGCCGCGAGCACCGCCCCGACCGCCGCGGTGGCCGGCCCGAACGCGAGCCAGCCGACCCACGCCGCCAGCGCGACGCTTGCGACGCCGTACGCGATGCTCAGATAGCGTCCCGTGCGCGCGGAGGACGCGAAGTCCCCGGCGAAGAACCTGGCGCGGATGCTGCGGTTCGGGCTCGTCCACGAGCCGCCGTGCCAGGCGGCCTCCCGCACGTGCAGCAGCGCCGCGAGCGGGTAGATCACCGTCGAGCCCGGGTAGCCGAACCAGCGCGGGTTCAGGTCGCCGGACGCGGCGATGCGGATCGCCGGCCGCAGCAGCGCGTCCTCGTCGACGTCGCGGCCGTCGGGCAGGTTGCGCTCGACGCCCCACAGGTGCAGGCCGAGCGAGGCCAGCAGCGCGAGCGCGACGATCGCGAGCGCCGGCCAGCGCATCCGGCGTGCGGCGGACGACGGCTCGGCGCCGCGTGCAGCCGCCATGCGTCCTCAGCGGGAAGCGGCGCTGCTCGCCGGCGGGGCCTCGACATCCGCAGCGTGTGAGTGCGCCGAGGGGAGGATCAGCGTGAACGTCGCGCCGACGTCGCGGTTCGCGGTCGCGCACAGCCGGCCCGCGTGCGCTTCGGCGATCGAGCGGCTGATCGACAGGCCCATGCCGAGCCCCGTCTGCTTGGTCGTGAAGAAGGGCTCGAAGATGTGCTCGACGTCCTCCTCGCGCAGGCCCTTGCCGCGGTCGCTCACCGCGATCTGCACGCAGCCGTCGTCGTCGACCGCCGTGCACAGCGACACGAGGCGGGCGGATTGCGGCATCTCGGCCATCGCGTCGAAGGCGTTGCGCACCAGGTTCATCACGACCTGCTCGATCTGGATCCGGTCGACCTCGAGCTCCGGCAGCTCGCTCGCGAGCCGCAGCTCGACGCGGACGCCGAGCCGGCGCGCCTCGGGCTCGAGCAGGCGCGCCACCCCGCGGACGAGGTCGTTCGCGTCGACCGGCTCGCGCAGCGGCTCCTCCTTGCGCACGAGCGAGCGCAGGCGGCGGATGATCTCGCCCGCGCGCAGCGCCTCGCCGGCGATCTGATCCATAACGTCGGCGAAGGTTTCGGGTGCTGCCCGCCCGGTGCGCAGCCGGCGCGCGCACCCCTTGGCGAAGCCGACGATGCTCGCGAGCGGCTGGTTCAGCTCGTGCGCGATCCCCGCCGCCATCTCGCCGAGCGAGGACACGCGCAGCACGTGCGCCAGCTCGGCCTCGTGCGCGCGCGTCCGCTCGTCGGCCTGCTTGCGCTCGCTGATGTCCTGCGCCGTGCCGAGGATCTGGAGCGGCTCGCCGTCGGGAGCGCGCGTGAAGACGATGTTGCGGCTGTGGATCCAGCGCCAGCGCCCGTCCGCGTGGCGTACGCGCAGCTCCGCCTCGACGACGCCGTCGGGCGGGACGTCGGCGACGCGCTCGCGCGCGCCCTCGATGGTGTGCGCGAGGTCGTCGGGGTGGATGTGGTCGATCAGGAACGACAGCCCCTCGCGGTGGACGTCCTCCACCGGGTAGCCGAGGATGCGCGTCGTCTGACCGTTGACGTACGTCACCGCGCGCTCCGGGACGTCGAACACGTAGAGGATGTGCGGGGTCGCGTCGGCGACCTTCTCGACGAACTTCCGCGTCTCGATCAGCTCCTCCTCGCGCTGGCGGGCGGTCTGCTCGGCGATCTCCTGCTCCATCCGGCGCAGCTCGTCGAGCTCCCGCTCGGCCGCGCGCCGGCGACGCTCGAACCGCTGCACCTCGAAGGCGACGTAGAGCGAAGCGCCACACGCCATCGCGATGGCCGCAAGCGCAAGTCCAAAATCGGGTGGCCGCGTCTTCACGAACCACGCATTGGCGAGCAGCGGCAGGACCACCGCCGGGATCGTCCCGAGCTGCGCCGCGACGCCCCACGGCATCAGCGCCGCGGTTGCGACGACCAGCGCCATCGCGACCAGCGTGCTGATCATGAGGTCCTCGGCGACGATGCCGGCGAGCGCCTGCCCGCTGCACAGCACGGCGATGGCGACCAGGCCGAGCGCGACCGTGAAGCGGCGGGACCGTTCGCGGCGCAGGACGAGCCACAGCCCGCTCAGCGATACGACCTGCGCGATGCGAACCATCGCGAGCGCCGTGAGGTTCGCGTTCCGGACCGCCATCTCGAGGGCGAGGAAGATCGTCAAGCCGACGATCAGGATGTTCAAGCCGACGCGGACACGCTCGACCAGGAACGTCGTCTCGTCGGCGTCCTCACCCGTCGCCGTCGCGAGCCGTCGCGGGAATTCCGCGGCTGCGCGGGGCTCCATCACCCGCCGATATGCGCCCGTCGGCGGAGCGTGTCAAAGCGCTTTCTGCACGAGGCGATGCCGCGACCTGCCCCGCCGTCCCGTCGACGTTCCGGGGCCGCGCCCGAGCCGGGCTCAGAGCACGTACTCGAGCTGCACCCGGACGTTCGAGCGGTCGCGCACCAGGCCGATCTGGTAGCGGTACACGCCGCTGTTGATCGTCGTGTAGTCGACGATGAAGCGCCAGGGGTCGCGCGTGAAGCGCACGCCCGGCTGGAAGAGCAGCATGCCCTGCCAGTCGTAGAACATGTTGAAGCCCGGCGTCACCTGCAGGTTGGTGCTCGTGAACGGCGCGTAGACGTTGTAGGTCGTGTTGATCGCGAACGTGTGCAGGAACGTGTCCTCGACGAGGGGGATCGTGCGCTGCGAGTTGTTCGGCTCGGGCACCGGGATCGACTGCAGCTCCTGGTAGTCGAAGATGTGCCGGTAGAAGAACTGCGTCGAGATGAACAGCGTCTGCTGCGGGTTGATCGCGCGCACGAGCTGGTTCGTGTCCCAGCCGACCGCCAGGTTGAAGGTGTCCTGACGGCTGACGGTGTCGAAGGTGCCGTTCAGCACCGGGCCGAGGAACTCCGCCGCGAACTCCTGCGTGACGCCCTTGCCCGGGAAGCCGCCCTCGGTCGGCCCGACGAACAGCGCCTCGTCCTTGAACCACGCGATCTCCGAGCGCAGCACGCTCTTCAGCGACGGCAGCGCGGTCGTCATCGAGGCGCCGTTGACCCACACCAGCGGCGCGAACTGGACGGTGGTGAGCACGCTGTTCTGCGCGAAGCCGTTGTCCTCGGGTCGCGCCGCCCGGAAGCGCACCGCGGGGACGTCGAACACCGTCTGGTAGCTCGCGAGCGTGAAGGTGAAGTCCTGGTAGTTGAAGACGAAGCGCCCGCCGCCGCGCAGGTTGTGAAAGGTGCGGCTCGGCGCGATCAGCTCCGAGAGAAGGACGCCGCTCGGCGGACCGAGCGGCGTCGCCCACGGCGAGCCGGTCGGCGCGCCGGGGATGAACGCGACCGTGTTGTCGAACGAGACGTAGCCCTCGAGGAACGCCTGGTCGATCGGCCCGAGCGTCCCGATGTTGTAGCTCGCGCGCAGCATGTTGAGCGGCACGCGGCGCTCGTCGAGGTCGATGAAGAAGCCGCCGAAGCTCGAGTCGATCGGGTTGATGTTGTCGAGCAGCCGGAAGACGTCGGTCTCGCCCCAGGCGAGGTTCTGCCGTCCGAAGCGGATGAACACCGGACCCTGCTCCCAGTCGACGAACGCCTGGAAGAGGCGGTTGCGGTAGCTCCCGACCTGGCGCAGGCGGTGCCGCGTGCGCTGCAGCCGGCTCGTGGCGAGGTCGATCGGGTAGCCGCCCTGGCGGAGGATCTCCTCGATCTCCTGCCGCGACTCGAGGTTGTTGCGGTACGCGCTCGGGCCGAAGTCGTAGATGCCCTCGTACTCGCCGCGGTACGTCAAATTGTATTTGAAGGAGGTGACGCTGTCGGGCAGCACGTCGCCCCACCAGTCGAGGAGGTCGTGGTTCCACTTCACCTCGAGGAAGTAGCGGTTCTGGATCAGGTTGCCGGCGCCCGAGTAGGGGAACGTGCCGCCGAAGCTGCAGGTGTTCGGGTCCGTCGGGCAGGTCGGCGGCTGGTTGCCGGGCCGCGTCGACTGCTTCGCCATGGTCCCGATGCGCGCGTTGACGTACGCGCGTATGCTGACGTTGATCGTGCCCTCCTCGTTGAGGGCGATCGCCCGTGCCGTTCCGGCCGAGCCCGCGACGATCAGCATCGCCAGCGCGATCGTCAGTCGACGTCCCGAAAGCTCGTACGCCATCGCAACCCCCTCCTAAGATTGACGACGAACTGCTTCTTCCCCGCTGCGGGCGCGCACTAGAGCACGAGCCGTGGCGTCGCGCGAGCGCTCGCGGGACGCTCTCGACGCGCTGCGTCCGTCGCGCACGGGGCCGGTGATTGCGCCGCGCCGGCGCGCCGGGTAGGTCGTGCGCGTGCTCGGTCCATCGTGGTACCGCGGATCGTCGCCGTTCGTGCGGGCCGAAGGCCGCCCCGGGATGTCGCCCGTCCTGGACGGGCTGCTGGTCGGCGAGTACCCGACGCCGGGGGACGCCGCGTGGCTGCGTGACACGCATGGCATCGAGGTCGTCGTGAGCCTGCAGGACGACGCCGACCTCGCGAGCAAGAACCTCGCGCTCGCCGAGCTGGTCCGCGCGTACGCCGAGGCCGGCATCGCCTTCCATCACCACCCGGTCGCCGACGGCGACGTCGAGGAGCTCGCGGCGCGCCTGCCCGCCGTCCTCGCCCGGCTCCACGAGGTGCTCGACGCGGGCCGGCGCGCCTACCTGCACTGCAACGCCGGGTTCAACCGCGCCCCGACCGTCGCGATCGCCTATCTGCGGTCGAGCCGGGGGCTGTCGCACGAGGAGGCGTGGCGGCTGATGAAGGAGCGGCGCTCGTGTGCGCCCTACCGCCGCGCGCTCGAGCTGTACTTCGGTGAGCCGGTGCGCTGACGGCGGACCGCGGGCTTCGCGGACCGGGTCACGGTACGCTGCGGCCGTGGCGGCTCCGGCGATGCTCGTCGCGGCGCTGCTGCTCGGGCCGCGCGGCGGCGCGAGCGCGGAGCCGTACTCGATCGACTACCGGCGCAGCTCGCTCGTGGTGCGCCTCTACCGGGCCGGCGTCGGCTCGGCGCTCGCGCACGACCACGTGGTGGGTGCGACGCGGTGGCACGGGACCCTCGACGTCAACCAGGCGCCCGTCGCGCTGTCGGCCGACGTGCGCGTCGACGCGACCGCCCTCGAGGTCGACGAGCCGCCGCTGCGCGCCCGCTACGGCCTCGACGGCGCACTGTCGGAGGACGACCGCAAGGAGGTGCGCGAGACGATGCTCGGGCCGTCGCAGCTCGACGCCGCGAAGCATCCCGAGATCCGCTTCCGTGCCGCCGAGATCGACCGCGCCGACGCCGGCTTCCGCGTCGCGGGCGACCTGACGATCCACGGCGTCACCCGGCGCGTGGCCTTCCTCATGCAGGTCGAGCGCAGCGGCGACGAGCTGCGCGCCCAGGGCTCGCTGCGGCTCAAGCAGACCGACTTCGGCATCGAGCCGTACAGCGCGCTGCTCGGCGCGGTGCGCAACCAGGACGACTTCGACCTGCTGTTCGACGTCGTCGCGCGCCCTCTGCGAGCCGCCGCACGGCGATGAGCCGGCAGCGAGGCGTGGTACAAGGGTGGCGTACGGCTCAGGAGGCGGGTGCACCATGAGCACGCGAACCGAGAGCGACAGCCTCGGGCCGATCGAGGTCCCGAGCGACGTCTACTACGGCGCGCAGACGCAGCGGGCGATCGACAACTTCCCGGTGTCGGGGCAGCGCTTCCCGCGGCGCTTCATCGAGGCGCTCGGCCTCGTCAAGTGGGCCGCCGCACGCGAGAACGCCGCGCGCGGGCTGCTCGACGCGAGGATCGCCGACGCGGTCGCGCAGGCGGCCGAGGAGGTGATCGCCGGCAAGCACGACCGGGACTTCGTGGTCGACGTCTTCCAGACCGGGTCCGGCACGTCGACCAACATGAACGCCAACGAGGTGATCTCGAACCGCGCGATCGAGCTGCTCGGCGGCAAGCTGGGCAGCAAGGTGCCCGTGCACCCGAACGACCACGTCAACGCCGCGCAGTCGTCGAACGACGTGATCCCGACCGCGATGCATCTCGCCGCGCTGCTCGGGCTGCGCGACGACCTCCTGCCGGCGCTCGAGAAGCTGCGCGCGAGCCTCGCGCGCAAGGCCGGCGAGCTCGCGACGGTGGTGAAGACGGGGCGGACGCACCTGATGGACGCGGCGCCGGTGACGCTCGGACAGGAGCTCTCGGGCTACGCCGCGCAGATCGCGAACGGCATCCGACGGGTGCGCGCCGTGCTGCCGGAGCTCGAGGAGCTCGCGCTCGGCGGCACGGCGGTCGGCACCGGGCTCAACGCCCCGGACGGTCACGCGGCCGCGGTCATCGCCCGGCTCGCCGAGCGCACCGGGCTCGAGCTGCGCGAGGCGGAGGACCACTTCGAGGCCCAGGGCGCGCGCGACGCCTGCGTGTCGGCGAGCGGCGCGCTGCGCACGCTCGCCGTGAGCCTGATGAAGATCGCCAACGACCTGCGCTGGCTCGGCTCCGGACCGCGCGCGGGGCTCGGCGAGCTGCGCCTGCCGTCGCTGCAGCCGGGCTCGTCGATCATGCCCGGCAAGGTCAACCCGGTCATTCCCGAGATGTGCCGTCAGGTGGCGGCGCAGGTGATGGGGAACGACCTCGCGGTGGCGGTCGGCGGCGCGCTCGGCGACTTCGAGCTGAACGTGATGATGCCCGTGATCGCGTCGAACCTCATGCAGTCGATCGCGCTGCTGTCGCGCGCGTGCGTGCTGCTCGCCGAGCGCTGCGTCGACGGCATCGAGCCCGACCTCGAGAAGACGCGCGCCGACGCCGAGCGCAACCTGCAGATCGGCGCCGCTCTCAACACGGTCATCGGCTACGATCGCGCGGCGAAGATCGTCAAGGAGGCAGAGGCGAGCGGCCGCTCGATCCGCGAGGTCGCCGAGGAGCAGGGCGTGCTGCCGCGGGACGAGCTCGAGCGCCTCCTCGACCCCTTGCGGCTCACGCGCGGGGGCGTCATCTAGCGTCCTGCGCCTCGTCTTGCAGCGCCGTCATTCCATGTCTGCCGTGCACTTCCGCGGCGCCGGCCGACCGGCTAGCCTCGACCGGACCGAGAGGCCGACCACGCCATGCCCGTTGCCTTCGACACCCTCGCGTATGCGCGCCATCTCACCGGCGCCGGGGTGCCCGAGGATCAGGCGGCGGCCCACGCCGAGGCCCTGGTGAGCGTGCTCGGCGACGGGCTCATCACCCGCCGCGACCTCGAGCCGCTCGCGACCAGGGAAGACCTCCGTGGGCTCCGCGACGAGCTGCTCGGCCGCCTCGACGAGCGCGGCCAGCGCCTCGAGGAGCGCATGCTCGCCGGCGACGCGAGGCTCGAGGCGAAGATCGCCGCGCTCGACGAGCGCCTGAGCGCGCGCATCGACGAGCTCGACCGGCGTCTCAGCTCGAGGATCGACGCGCTCGAGCAGCGCCTCGAGAGGCTCGAGCAGGGCCTCGCGAGTCTCGAGCAGGGCCTCGCGAGGCTCGAGCAGGGCCTCGCGAGGCTCGAGCAACGCCTCGAGACGCTCGAGCAGGGCCTCGAGAGGCTCGAGCAGCGCCTCGCGAGGCTCGAGCAGCGCCTGGAGAGGCTCGAGCAACGCCTCGAGGGGCTCGAGCAGCGCTTCGACGGCCTCGATCGCCGCTTCGAGACGCTCGAGCACCGCCTGGCGGTGAAGATGAGCGAGACGGAGAACAGGCTCCTGGTGCGGCTCGGTGCGATGGTCGTCGGCGGATTCGGTCTCGTCGCCGCGCTCCAGGCGTGGCTCTGAGCCTCGGCGGGCCGCGTCGCGCCGGTCGATCAGGGTCAGGCGTCGAGCAGCCGGTACGTCACCTGCGCCTGCGTGAAGCCCTTCAGCATGAGCTCGCCGACGAGCTCGGTGCGCACGCCGTCACGCAGCTCGGCTGCGACGCGGGCGGTGATCAGGATCTCGCCCGGCGCGGCGGCGTCGCTCAGGCGCGCGGCCAGGTTCGACACCTTGCCGATGACGCCGTAGTCGCGGCGTCCCTCGTAGCCGATGAAGCCGCACGTCGCGTAGCCGGTGTCGACCCCCATGCCGACGTCGATCGCGTAGCCCTTGCGCGCCCAGCCCTCGCGCAGGCGGCGGACGTCGTCGCGCATCGCGAGCGCCATCTCGACCGCGCGGCCGGCGTGATCCGGCTGCTCGAGCGGGTCGTTGAAGAACACCATGAAGCCGTCGCCGGCGAAGCGCTCGAGCGTGCCGCCGAACTGCGCGATGCGACGTCCGGTCGCGGCGTGGTACTCGGCGAGGGTCGCCATCACCTCCTCGGGCTCGACGCTCTCCGAGAACGACGTGAAGCCGCGCAGGTCGGCGAACACCACGGTGACCAGCTTGCGCTGGCTGCGGAGCTCAGCGGCGCCGCCGCGTGCCATCACCTGGTCGATGATCTGCGGCGGGAAGAAGCGCTTCAGGTCCGCGAACTCGAGCTCTCGCGCGCGAAGACGCTCGGTGGCGCGGACGCGCAGCAACGCCTGCGCGGCCTGCTGCGCGACCGTCGACAGCGCGTCGATCTCCGCCGCCTGGTACACGTCGGCGGAGGTCCGCGGCCCGATGGCGAGGCCGCCGACGACGCGGCTGTCCTCGAGGATCGGCACGAGCAGCTCCGCCCGCAGCCGCGCGAAGCCGGCGTAGCACTCCTGCTTGACGTTGGAGAACTGCGGATCGACGGCGATCCGGTCGCGCAGGATCTCCTTGCGGGTCGTGCGCAGCAGGAGAACGACGGTCTCGTCGCCGAGCGGCGTTCCGCCGGGCACCGGCGCGCCGTCGCTGGCGTGCACGTGCTCCTCGATGCACGCCATGCCGGCGAGCAGGAAGGCGACGCTGCTCCGCGCGTCGCAGAGCCGGGTCGGTGCGCGGGTCAACACGTCGAGCACCTCGTCGGCGGTGCTGCACGTCGCCATCTCGTTGCCGGTCTCGCGCAGCAGCTCCGGGAAGTGGGCCCGCTGAGGATAGAGACGCGCGTCGAGCCAGGCGTCGAAGCGCGGCCACACGTAGAGCAGCGGCAGCAGCAGGAGCGCGACCGCGTACGGACGGACGGAGACGAGCACGATCGCGAGCAGCGTCAGCACGCCGACCATGGTCGCGTAGATCAGGGCGCGTCGCACCGCGATGCGCGCGTTCATCAGCTCCGGCCGCAGCGTCACGCGCGCCAGCGCCAGCACGAAGATGCCGAGCGCCCAGAAGGCGAAGCGCATGTCGAAGCCGGTGACGCCGAACACCTGCTGGACGACCTGCAGCACGACCACCGGCGCCAGCCCGAGGACGACGCCCGCCAGCAGGATGCGCGCGCGCTGCGCCACGAGCGCGTCGCGCGTCCGCAGCGCATGCTCGGTGCAGCGCGCGACGAACAGCACGGCCGCGGCCAGCATCGCGAGCGACGAGGTGGTGCGCGTGTAGGCGAACGGCCCCGCGAAGTCGAGCCGCCATGCGATCAGGTTGGACACGCCCTGCAGGATGCCCACGCCGTAGACGAGCCAGAGCACGCCGTGCCCGCGCAGCAGCAGGCGATGCGGTACCGGGAACGCGAGCGCGACGTGGAACGGCACGTAGCAGGTGAGGCCGATGATGAAGCGGAAGTAGATCGAGCGGAGCGGGTTCTCGTCGCTCGCGATCGGGACGAAGATGGTCATCAGCGCGCCCCCGACGATGGTCGCGAGCGCGAGCAACGCCCAGCTCGTGATCTCGAACGGGCGCAGCAGAAACACGAGCGTGCCGACCGCGAAGAACAGCAGCCCGACGAGCCCCGTGCCCCCCTCGGTGAACAGCACGTCGTGCCAGCGCCAGGGGACGACCGGAACCGTGACGTCGCGCACGGCGCCGCCGACGCGCTCGAGGGTGATCGTGTTGCTCGCGCCGAGCTCGCGCCGCAGCGCCGGGATCTGCTCGGTCCGGAGATCGCGCTGCGTCAGCGGGACGCCGTTCACGGCGAGCGCGCGGCCGCCGCCGCGGAGCCCGGCGTCGGACGCGTCGTGTCGCGTCGGCGAGACGAAGGCGCCGTCGAGCAGGAAGCCCACGTCGGGCTGCCCGACCCGCTCCAGCTTGTCCACGACCGCGATGCCGAGCCCGACGAGGAAGGTCGCGATCAACGTGCAGAACAGCGCCTTCTGCGAGAGCGAGCCGCCGGCGAGCCGCGCCCGCGGGTCGTCCGCCGTGCGGCGCGGCGGCACCTCGCGGAGCGCCCGCACGCCACGCGGCTGCTGCGGCCTGGGCGAGGGCGCCGCATGGGAAGCGCCCGGGACGGCGGCAGGAGGCATCTCGGCCCGGATCGTAGCATGGCGCCCGACCCGAGCCCGGCGTCGGCTCGCGCCGATCTCGACGACGCGTCCGACGGGCTTTCTAGACGTGGATCGCGCGCCCGTCGACGGCCAGCGCGGCCTCCTTCATCGCCTCCGGCAGCGTCGGATGCGCATGCACCGAGCGCGCGATGTCCTCCGCGCTCGCGCCGAACTCGATCGCGACCGCGGCCTCGGCGATCAGGTCCGACGCGTGCGACCCGAGCACGTGCACGCCGAGCAGGCGGTCGGTCTTCGCGTCGGCGACGACCTTCACCTGGCCCTCCATCTCGCCCATGGTCTTCGCGCGGCCGTTGGCAGCGAACGGAAAGCGGCCGACGCGGACGTCGAGGCCGCGCGCCTTGGCTGCTTCCTCGGACAGGCCTACGCTCGCGAGCTCGGGGAAGGTGTAGACGACGTTCGGGATCGCGTCGTAGTTGACGTGCCCGGCCTTGCCCGCGAGCAGCTCGACGCAGGCGATGCCCTCCTCCTCGGCCTTGTGCGCGAGCATCGGGCCCGCGATCACGTCGCCGATGGCATGGATGCCGGGGACGTTGGTCGCGAAGCGCTCGTCGACCACGACGCGCCCGCGCTCGTCGACCGCGACACGGGCCTGCTCGAGGCCGAGCAGGTCCGGGTAGGCGCGCCGGCCGACCGCGACCAGGACGACGTCGGCACCGAGCTCGGCGCTCTTGCCGTCGCCCGACCGCAGCGTCAAGCGCACGCGCTCGCCGTCGAGGCTCGCCGTCTCGACGCGCGTGTCGAACCTGAAGGCGAGCCCCTGCTTCGCGAGCGAGCGCTCGAGCAGCTTCGCCATCTCGCGGTCCATGCCGGGGACGGCCCCGGGCGTGAGCTCGATCACGGTCACCTTGCTGCCGAGGCGCCGCCAGACCGAGCCGAGCTCGAGCCCGATCGCTCCCGCGCCGACGACGGCGAGCTCGCCCGGCACGGCGGGCAGCTCGAGCGCGCTCGTCGAGTCGACGACGCGCTTGCCGTCGAACGGCAGCCCCGGCAGCGCGATCGGCACGCTGCCGCTCGCGATCAGGATGGCCCTGGTCTCGAGCGTGCGCTCGCCGCCGTCGCCGTCCGTCACGACGACGCGTCCCGCCTTGACGATGCGCGCGGTGCCGACGACCTGCTCCACCTTGTTCTTCTTGAACAGACCGGCGATGCCGCGGGTCATGGTGGTCACGACCCGGGTCTTGCGCTTCATCATGGTCGGCAGGTCGACCGAGACGCTGCCCACCTCGATGCCGTGCTCGGCGAAGTGCTTCGCCGCCGCCTCGTAGAGCTCGCTCGAGTGCAGCAGCGCCTTGCTCGGGATGCAGCCGACGTTCAGGCACGTGCCGCCGAGCGCCGGGTCCTTGTCGACGCACGCGACCCGCATGCCGAGCTGGCCGGCGCGGATCGCGGCGACGTAGCCGCCCGGGCCGGCGCCGATCACGACGAGATCGTAGGGGGAGCTCGTGGCCGCGTCCGCGGCGGATCTCTCGGGCGCCACGATCAGAGCCCGAGCAGCAGGCGCGTCGGATCCTCCAGCGCTTCCTTGACGCGGACCAGGAAGGTCACGGCGCCCTGGCCGTCGACGATGCGGTGGTCGTAGGACAGGGCGAGGTACATCATCGGCCGGACGACGACGTCGTCGCCGACCACCACGGGGCGCTTCTCGATCTTGTGCATGCCGAGGATGCCGCTCTGCGGCGGGTTGAGGATCGGGGTCGAGAGCAGCGATCCGTAGATGCCGCCGTTGCTGATGGTGAACGTCGCACCCGACAGGTCGTCGACCGACAGCTTGCCGGTGCGGGCGAGCTCGGCGAGCCGCGCGATCTCGCGCTCGACGTCGGCGAACGACAGGCGGTCCGCGTGCCGCACGACCGGTACGACGAGGCCGCGCTCGGTGCCGACCGCGACGCCCATGCTGACGTAGCGGCGGTAGACGATGTCCGTCCCCTGGATCTCGGCGTTGAGCTCCGGCACCTCGCGCGCGGCGTGGCAGCAGGCGGCGACGAAGAACGACATGAAGCCGAGGCCGATCCCGTGCTTCTTCTGGAACGCCTCCTTGTGGCGCCGGCGCAGCTCGAGGATCGCGCTCATGTCCGCTTCGTTGAAGGTGGTGAGGATGGCGGCCGTGTGCTGCGCCTCGACGAGACGCCGCGCGATCACCTGCCGCATGCGCGACATCGGGACGCGCTCCTCGAGCACCTCCTCCGCGGCGGGACGCGGCGCTCGCGCAGGGGCGGCGCTCGCGGCCGGTGCCGTGACGGCGCGCTCGGCCGCCGCCGCGGGCGCGGCGATCGGCGTCACCTTGGCCCTGCGCTGCTCGGCGAGCTCGAGCACGTCGCCCTTGGTGAGGCGCCCATGCGGGCCGCTGCCCGGGACGCCGGCGACGTCGAGCT
>JBFMAS010000287.1:0-4607 GCA_040755575.1 Thermodesulfobacteriota bacterium | reverse complement strand
GGCCGCCCGACCCGCGCGCGGCGACGGGATCGACGATGCTGAACCTCGCATCGAGCACCGCCCCGCGCTGGCTCGAGCGCGCGCTGGCCCACCTCGACGAGATCCTCCTCGACCACGCGCACTGCGAGAAGAAGGCCGCGTCGACCGCCGTCAGCTTACTCTTCCGCTACCCGCAGCACGCGAGCCTGCTCGCGCCGCTCGCCGACCTGGCGCGCGAGGAGCTGGCCCACTTCACGCTGGTGCTCGGCCACCTGAACGCGCGCGGTCGCGCGCTCGGGCGCCAGGTGCCGAGCCCCTACGCGAGCGAGCTGATGCGCGCTCTGCGTCCCGACGAGCCGGCGCGCGCGGTCGACACGCTGCTCTGCCTCTCGCTCATCGAGGCGCGGAGCTGCGAGCGGATGAAGCTGCTCGCCGACGCGCTCGGCGACGCCGCGCTGCGCGGCCTCTACGCGGCGCTGCTCGCGAGCGAGGCGCGCCACCACCAGTGCTACGTCGACCTCGCGGCCTCGCTGGCGCCGAGCGCCGAGGTGCGCGGGCGGCTGCGCGAGCTCGCGCGCCACGAGGCCGAGGTGATCGCGCGCGCCCCGGCGCTGGCGCGGCTGCACTGCTAGCTCGGCGCGTCGCCGCGCGGCCCGCGCGAGCGCAGCGTCCTCTCCTCGCCCGAGCGCGACGCGTCGTAGCCTGCGAGCCGCGCGACCGCCGCGCGAAACGCCTCGCCGCGGACCGTCGCGACGAGCGCACGGCCCATGTCGCTCGCCGCGAAGTCGGCGCGCAGCACCAGGTCGTAGTCCTCGCGCGCGAGCGGCACGAAGCCGAGGCCCAGCGCCGCGGCGGCCGACGCGAGGCCGACGGCCGCGTCCGCGAGGCCGCTCTGCACCGCCGCCGCGACGGCCATCGGGGTGAGCTCCTCGTGCTCCTGCTCGCCGCGAAGCTTGCGCTCGACGCCGCCGCGCCGGTGCGGCACCGCTTCGTGCGCGACCAGCCGCACCGAGCCGCGCGTCGGCTCGGGCACGCCGCGCACGTCGTCGCGTGCGAGGTCGGCGAGCGACGTCAAGCCGAGGGGATTCCCCGGGGCGACGACCAGGCCCAGCTCGCGCGCGACCAGGTGCACGACCACCACGGGCCTTCCCGCGAGCAGGCCCTCGGCGTCGGGCAGAGCGTCGAAGGCGCCGATCGCCGCGACGTGCGCCTCGTCACGGCCGAGCGCCACGAGGCCGGCCACGCCGCCGATCGAGCGGGTGGCGAGCTTGCAGCGCGCGTGGGTGGAGCGCAGCGCGTCCTCCAGCACGCCGAGCACGGGGTCGTGGCTGCCGGCGACGACGATCGTGCCCAGCACCTCGGCAAGCGGCCTCAGGAGCTCGACCTCGACCTCGTCGCCCGCGCTCAGGACCTCGACCGCCCGCGGGATGCGCAGGAAGCCGTCGGCGCGCGCCATCGTCGTGATCGCCCCCGCGCCGCGCGCGAGCGGGCTCGCGACGAGCCGCTCGCCGACCTCGCCGAGCGCGACGCGCACGAGCTCCTCCTGGCCGAGGCGCGACGGCACCCGGCGCGGCACGACGGCGCGCACGGTCGGACGGTCGGCCGTCGCCGCGCCGAGCAGGTGCGCGACGAGCGGCTCGAGCAGCTCCCGGCAGACGACCGCCGCGGAAACGGGGTAGCCCGGGATGCCGAGCGCGACGCTCGCTCGGGCACCGCGCTCCGCCGCGACGGCCACGACGATCGCCGGCTTGCCGGGCATGACCTCGATGCCCTGCACCAGCAGCTCGCCGAGCTCGCCGAGCGCGAGCGCGCTGAAGTCGCGCTGGCCCGCGGACGAGCCGGCGATGACGCACACGACGTCGGCGTCGTCGAGCGCACGGTCGACGCGCGCGCGGATCGCATCCAGGTCGTCGCGCACCGGCGGGAGCCGCACGGCGGCACCGCCCCACTCCTCGACGAAGGCAGCGATCATGCGGGAGTTGAACTCGACGATCCTTCCCGGGCGGCGCGGCTCGCCGGGCTCGATCAGCTCGTCGCCCGTCGGCAGGATCGCGACCACGGGCCGCGGGCGGACGGCGACCTCCTCGACGCCCGCCGCGAGCAGCGCGCCGACGTCCCAGGGCCGGATGCGGTGGCCACGCGGCAGCAGCGGCTCGCCCGCGACGACGTCCTCGCCGACGAGACGCACGTGCTGCCAGGGCGGCGCCGCCGCGCGCACGTGCACCACGCGGGCCTCGCGCCCGGACACCGTGCGCGGGCCGCCCGCGTCCGACGCGGCGCTGGCCGCACCGCCCGTGAAGACGCGCTCGATCATCACCACGGCGTTCGCCCACGCGGGCAGCGCGTTTCCGGTGTCGACCCAGGCGAACGGGCGCGCCACCCTGTCCGGCGTGCCGTGCTCGAGGTCGACCGGGTGCGCGTCGGTCGCGCCGGCGGTGTCCTCGGCGCGCACCGCGATGCCGTCCATCGCGGCGCCGTGGTAGTGCGGCACCGACGCGCGCGCGTGGACGGCCTCCGCGGTGACGCGCCCCAGCGCGTCCTCGGCCCGCAGCGGCTCGCGCGTCGCGAGCGGCCGTGCCGCCGCGAGCATCAGCCGGCGCGCGTCGCCGAGCGGCTTCCTGGCCGGGTACCGATCGCGCGACACGGCCGGCGGCCCGTCAGCCGTCCAGCCGCGCGTGCTCGAGGCACGGCATCTCGCGCCGCACGCGCGCCAGGTAGCCGAGGTCGATCTCGGCGGTGACGACGCGCTCGCCGTCCGACGCGCACGCGACCACGGTGCCCCACGGGTCGACGATCATGCTGTGCCCGTAGTCGGCGTGCCCCTGGCCGGTCGGGCCGTGCTGGTTCGCCGCCAGCACCCAGCACTGGTTCTCGATCGCGCGCGCCCGCAGCAGCACCTCCCAGTGCGCGGCGCCGGTTGGGAAGGTGAAGGCGGACGGCACGCACAGGACCTCGGCGCCCGCCCGCGCGAGACGCCGGTAGAGCTCGGGGAAGCGCAGGTCGTAGCACACGGTGAGACCCAGGCGGCCGACCGCGGTGTCGGCGCACACGACGTCGTCGCCGCGGCCACGTCGCGCCGACTCGCGCACCTCCACCTTGCCGGGGATCGAGACGTCGAACAGGTGCAGCTTGCGGTAGGTCGCGAGCCTGCCGCCGTCCGGGCCGAGGACGACGCTCGTGTTGAACGGCAGCGCGCCGTCCCCGCAACGCTCCAGGATCGAGCCCGCGACCAGCGTCAAGCGCAGGCGGCGCGCGGCCTCGCTCATGCGCGCGAGCGTCGGGCCGTCGAGCGTCTCGGCCTCGTCGCGGTCGCGCGCGGCCGGACCGCGCCACGAGAACGTCTCCGGCAGCACGACCAGCGTCGCCCCGGCTCGGGCCGCGGCCTCGATCGATGCCTCGGCCGCCTCGAGGTTGCGCGGCTTGTCGTCGCCGCTGCGCATCTGCACGCAGGCCGCGACGAAGCGCTCGGGACGCGGGCTCATGCTCCCCGGCTACCGCCGCCGCACGGGGGGCGCAAGAAGCGCGACGGCCCTCAGCAGGGAGGCGGCGGCTCCTCGTCCCGCTCGAGGTGGCGCAGGACCGCGTCCGCGATCGCCGCGGCGTCCGGGCGGTAGGTGCCCTCGTCGACCGCGCGGGCGAGACGCGCGACGCGTGCGCGGCGCTCGTCGTCGCGGTCCGTCTGCAGACGCAGCACCGGCTCGACCGCGTCCGCCCTCGTCCCAAGACGTGGCTCGGACATCGACGGGGTTCGTCGACGAACCGCACGTGCGACTTTAGCGCTCGACGTACGACCCTCGGTGGACGGCACGCGTGGCGCGCCCGCGCGCCGGATCAGTCCGCGGTGAGCTCGTGTTCCTCCGACCCCAGCAGCTCGCGCAGGCGGACCATCGCCTGGCTGTGCAGCTGCGAGATGCGTCCCTCGGTCAGGTGCAGGGCCTCTGCCATCTCGCGCATGGTCAGGCCCTCGAAGTAGTAGAACGAGACGACGATGCGCTCCTTGTCCGGGAGCTGCTCGATCGCCCTGGCGAGGATCTCGACGCGCTCCTTGCGCAGCACCTTGCGCATCGGCCCCTGGTCGCCCCCGTCCGGCACGACGTCCTCGGCCGCGAAGCCGTCCTCGGCGCGGCCGAACGCGACGTCGCCCGCGGCCAGCATCGGCGCGGCGCCGACGACCGCGACCGTGCGCGCGTACTGGTCGAGCGTCATCTTGAGCTCGGCGGCGATCTCGTCCATGCCCGGCGTGCGGCCGAGACGGCGCTCGAGGCGCAGCGTCGCGTCCTCGAGGTCGTGCGACTTCTGGCGCGCGCTGCGCGGCAGCCAGTCGCAGCGGCGCAGGTAGTCGAGGATCGAGCCGCGGATGCGGTACTGCGCGTAGGTCGGGAACGCCGCCTCGCGCTTGCAGTCGTACTTCCGCATCGCGTCGAGCAGGCCGACGACGCCCCAGCTGATCAGGTCCTCGGCCGCGACCTCGGCCGGCTTGCGGGGCAGCATGCGCTGCACCACCTGGCGCACGAGCGGCAGGTAGGTGCGCACCTCCGCCTCCGAGATCGGTCGCAGCCGCGCGGGGCGGCTGCCGGCGCCCTTGCGCTGCACGGCGCCCTTGCGCACCGTGGTGTGCGGCCCGCGTC
>JBFMAS010000286.1:0-26750 GCA_040755575.1 Thermodesulfobacteriota bacterium | reverse complement strand
GTGCCCCGCGTGGCCCATGCCGCGCGTCGGCGACATGCAGCCCTGGAAGTGCGGGAAGATCGGGTTGGTCGCGAGCGAGCGCCCGCTCGCGTCGTGCCCCGCCGCGACGGCGAGGTGGCTCGCCGTCTGCGCGACGTCCATCGGCGCCTCGGGCGGATCCGCGCCCGGCACGGTCGGGTCGATGTACTGCGCGCCGAACAGCACGAACATCTCGTTCTGCGTGCTCTCGCCGCCGGTGATCGGGCAGGCGTCGCAGAGGCCGTCGCTGGCACCGGGCGCCGAGTCGCACGTCGCGTTGTCGTCGGCGCCGTTGCACGGCGCGCCCACCTTGCCGGAGACGCACGCGACCGGCTTGCACGTGCCGCCCACCAGCACGTGTTCGCCCTTCGGGATGAGCGAGAGGCGCGTCACCAGGTCGACGTCCGGTGAGCCGTCGTCCTTGACGCCGTTGTTGAACGTGCCGCAGTAGCGCACCGTGCGGTCTGCGGGGTCGGGCGAGTCGAAGGCGAGCGGCGGGTCGTAGCGCTGCTGCGTCGGGTCGCTGAAGTCGAAGCTCTCGTAGATCATCGACCCGTCCGGTGCCGTCACCCAGAAGTGCTCGCCGTGCTTGTGCGTGTGCGCGAACAGGTGGAATACGCGCGAGCCGACCGGGAAGACGTGGTCGTTGCAGAACGTCTCCTTGGTGAACGGCGGGTTGTTCGGGCGGAAGATCGCGCTGAAGTCGCTGATGCGCACCGTCGGGAACCGCTGGTCCTTGGCGAAGTAGTAGTTCAGGCGGGCATGCATCACGGTGTCGATCTCGGTCGTGTTGAAGGCGTGCGTGTTCCAGTAGATGACGCCCTTCAGCGGGATCTGCGAGAAGACGCCCGGGTGGAACGGCATGAAGGCCTGCGATTGGCCCGCGCCGCCCGCGATCTCGGCCGGCTGCTCCGACGGCGGCCCGTAGCCGACGCAGGCGAAGCTCGGCTGGATCTCGCTGTGGCAGATGCCGCCGTTCGGGCACGAGCCCGGGTTCTTCGGGTCGCACTGCTGGCCGTCGTTGTCACCGCCCGAGCACGTCCAGGTGCCGAACGAAGGATCGGTGACGTCGACGCCGCCCGGCTGGAAGTTGAGGGGCGAGTAGTAGAGCAGCAGATGATGGCTCTGCGGGTCCTGGCGGAGCTCGAAGCCGCTGAAGCGGAACAGCTCGCCGCTCGGGTCCTTGAACTCGTCGGGCACCTGCTCGGTGAAGTCGTAGTAGGTCGCGAAGCAGAGCTCGTGCTCGCTTTTCTTCGGCAGGTCCCAGTCGGCCATGACGAACTGGATCCCGTCCTCGCGGGCGGGCGGCTCGAGCGGCTCGATGATGATCGGCTCGGGCTCCGGCAGGCAGGCGCCGAGCAGCTCCTGGGTTCCGGGCACGGTCCCCTCGCGCGGCGCGCCCCCGTAGATCCACAGCCGCACGAGCTCGAGCTCATCCGGCGACAGCGGCGGACGGCCGTTCGGCATCGGTGCGCCGGCGATGTCGACGCTGCCGGGGTTGGTGCTGGCGGCGAGCTTGAGCCACAGATAGCTGCGGTCGTTGTCGCCCGGCTCGACCAGGTTCAGCGAGCTGCCGAGCGCGCGCTTGTTGTAGATGTTGTCGTACGCGACGTCGGCGGTGAGGTTCAGGCCGCCCTGCGCGCTCGAGCCGTGGCAGATCTGCTCGGTGCAGCCGTGGCGCTCGAAGATCACCTGCTGGATGCCCTCGAACGTGCTCGTGAAGCTCTGCTGCTCGCCTTCACAGCTCGGGTTGCCGGGACCCGGCCCCGGGTCCGTCGGCCCGCCGCCGCCGCCACCGCCGCCGCAGCCCGCGGCGACGCTCAGCGCCAGCGCGGCGAGGAGCACGCGGCCGAGACTGGTGCCGCAGCTCCCACGGGTGGCGTTGCTCTCGAACTTGGCCATCGCTCGCGTCCCTCCGGGTGGCTCGTTCGCGCGCAGCCCGAACAGGCGCGCGCATGTGCGAAGACGATTGTCGCATACGCCTCCGAAGGAAGGCCAGTCCCCCGACGCCGCGTGCTCCGCCTCGGCTCGTGAAATCGCGGCAGGCCGCAGGACGAGGTGCGCGAACGGTCGAAAACCGGACGTGAGCGGTGCGTCAATCGGAGCCCGGCGCGGCCGTGCCGCCGCACCCGAGCGTGGTGCACCCGGTGCTCGCCCCGGACCCGGTGTCGAGCCGGGCCCGGGACGAGCGCCGCCCCCGAAGCTCAGGGTCTCGCCTCACTCGCTGGTCGCCTCGACGTCCTCCATCGTCAGCCGTAGCTTGACGGACGCGGTGCGCGCGCGCAGCGGCGAGGCGAGCATCGGGTCGGGCGGCCGGCGGAGGTGGAAGTTCGTCACGTCCTGGAACGCCGCGACCAGCGACAGCAGGCGGTCCTCCGCGTACGGCATGCCGCCGAGGATCGCGCCGATCGGCACGTCGAGGCCCGCCGTCGAGTTCAGCTGGAAGCCGATCGGAAAGGCGATCTCCGGGAAGCCGATGATGTCGAACGGGACCGGGTCGGTCTGCACGACGACGTCGCACACCGAGAAGATCTGCTCGAAGACGCGCTTCGCGAGCAGGTACTTGGCGCGCTGCCCCTTGAGGAACTCGTCGCCGCTGATGAACAGGCCGTTGATCCAGCCGCTCAGCGAGACGCCGAACAGGCGGACGTCCTGGCGCAGGTACTCGAGGAAGGGCTCCGAGCGCTCGGGCAGCCGGACGTTGTTGAACGCGCCGCCGGTGAGCAGGCTCCACTCGTCGGGGAAGGCGACGTCGATCACCTCGGCGCCGAGGCTCGCGAAGGTGTCGAGCATCGCCTGACGCGCGAGCGCGGTCGCGCTGGTGCCGCTCGTGTAGCCGGGCAGCACGCCGATCGTCGTCGGCCAGCGGACGACCGTCTGGCCCTTCTTGCGGAAGGGCGTCGCCGCCTTGATCAGGTTCGGCACCTTCGGCAGGCCGAGGGTGCGTGGGTCGTTGTCGTCCGGACCGGCCATCACCTGCGTCATCATCGCCGCGTCCATCGCGTCGCGCGCGAGCGGGCCCGAGTGGTCGCGCGTGTAGGAGAGCGGGATGATGCCGTGGATCGACGTGCGGCCCATCGTCGGCTTGAGGCCGGTGAGGCCCTGCGCCGTGGACGGACCGGTGATCGATCCGCCGGTCTGCGTGCCGATCGACGACGCCGCCATGCGCCCGGCGACGGCCGTCGCGGAGCCCGTCGACGACCCGCCCGGGTTCACCGACGGCGTGTTCGGCGTCCACGCGTTGACGGTGGTCACGAGGCCGTCCGGTGTCGTGGCGCGTGTGGTCGCGAGCGGCCCCATCTGCGTCTTGCCGAGCACGATCGCGCCGGCCGCCTTGAGGCGCGCGACGCCCGTCGCGTCGAAGGCCGGGAAGAAGCTCTCGAAGACGTACGAGTTCGCCGTCGTGCGCACGCCGGCCGTGTAGTAGTTGTCCTTGATCGCGAGCGGCACGCCGAGGAGCGGCGGGTTGTCGCCGCGCGGATCGACCGCGAGCGCGGCCGCACGCGCCCCGTCCGCGAGCACCGTGTTGAACGCCTGGTAGATCGAGCCGAACGCGTCGATGCGCGCGAGGTAGGCGTCGACCAGGTCGATCGCGGCGATCTTCCTGCTGCGGATGAGCGTCGCGGCCTGGGCGAGCGTCAGCTCGGTGAGGTCGCTCGGGACCTGCACCTCCGACTTCACGCCCGCGAGCGGTGCCCAGCTCGGCGTCGCGGCGCGTGCGCGCAGCGGGCTCGCGAGCGAGGCTGCCGACGTCACCGTGGCGAGCGCCGCGAAGCGGGCGAGGAACTGGCGGCGATCGAGCTGCCGGTCGAGCGGCGGCTCGTCGTGGTCGACGTCCTTCACGCCAACGTGGTCCGACACGGGGATGCTCCTTTCTCTCACTCGTCGGTCCACGCGGAGAGCTCGGCGGGGTAGAGCACCGGCGGGTTCTCCTGGACGTCGGCCACGTAGGCGCTGATCGTCGGCACCGAGCCGCGCAGCAGGTTGCGGACCGAGGACAGGATGCGCGTCTGGTCCGCCGGCGCGGAAGAGTCGGAAACCGGCAGCACGCTGAGATCCACTCCGATCAGGTTCAGACGAGCGATGATCCACGCGTTGAGCTCGTCATCAGTGGGCGCAGGCGTCGCCATCAGAATTCCTCCGTGGTCGGGATTGCGCGTCGGAGACGCGGCGAGCGGCGTGCTCGCGCGGCGCCGCTGGAGCAAGTTCGGTGCCCCGTCCGGGCGCACGAAAACCTTCGTGCGGGCGCGGCGCGCGAGCGCAGAGGTGCAGCGTGCGCGGGCAGGGTGCTGCCCACGAGGAGCAGCCCGCGCAGCGCTGCGGCAGCGGGAGCGGGACCGGGACCGCCGCGCGACGCAGCGGTCCCGGGGCAGTCAGCTCACGGCGTCGTTGCCGGGATGCAGAGCTCGCTCGGCTGGCGCGCGATCAGCACGTCGTCGCCGAAGTCGGGATTGCTCGTCGACACGGTCACCTTGGTGAACTTGACCCCCGGCGGCAGCTTGACCTGGTAGCAGACCAGCTTGGCGTCGGGGTCGTCGATCGCCGAGCCGTCCGCCGCGACGGGGTTGCAGTACTTGGTGACCTTCTTGACGGCGAACGTCTGGCCGCCCGGGTGGAACTGGTCGGCGAGCGTCGGCGCGGCGGGCGCGACGAACTTCGGCGAGCCCGGCGCGAGCCTCGCGCGGTAGCACTTGTAGTGGTCGACCCCCGTCCCGGCGTAAGGCGGCGCGCCGCCCGCTCCGAGCGCCTTGCTCGACGGCACCAGCAGCGAGTCCTCGGCGAGCAGCGTGAGGTTGCGGCTCGCGAACTGGTCGCTCGTCGTCTGGTTGGTCTTCGCGTACCTGGGCGAGCCCGGCGGCCGCCTGACGACGTAGCCCTCCTGGTGGGCGTCGGGCTCCTGAACGGTGCTGCCATCGACCGACACCGGGTTGCACAGCGACGCCGCGCGCTTCACGTCGAACGCGAGCGGCCCGGCGAGCTCGTCCTCGAGGCTCGCCTGCGTGCCGTTCGGCAGCCGCGGCTGCTGCGGGGCGAGCGCGGCGCGGTAGCAGAGGTATGCGTCCTGCGTCGGCGGCGGCGGGATCGGCGCCACGCGGCGCACGTGCCCGGAGATGATCGCGACGTAGTACAGCGCGCCGTCGGGGCCGAAGACGACGTCGACGGGGCCGCCCGCTGCGCTCACGAACGTCGTCGGCGTGCCGCCGAGGTCGTCGCGCGCCGGCGTCACGTCGGCGTGGTAGATCGCATTGCCCGTGTAGTCGCCGAAGAAGTAGTCGTTCTCGCGCCCACCGAACGATCCGCCGGCGAACGCGCCGCCGGTGATCGAGGTGCCGAGCGACGCACCGCCGCTGTGCGGATAGGTGAAGATCGGCGCAACGTCGCCGGGCTGGGCGCAGCCGGCGGGCAGCGTGCCCTCGCAGTACGGCCACGAGTGGTTGTCCCCCGGGCCGACGATCGCGATCTCCTCGATGGTCAGGTCGCCGACGTCGCCGACCCAGAGCGCGTCCGAGAGCGGGTCGAAGCCGAAGCGGAACGGGTTGCGGAAGCCGTAGGCGAAGATCTCCTCGCGCACGCCGACCTGGCCGACGAACGGGTTGTCGGCGGGCGGCGAGCCGTCGAGCTCGAGCCGCAGGATCTTGCCCTCGAGCGCGCCCAGGTCCTGCGCGTAGGGGTTGGTCGACGAGCCTGGGCCGCCCTGGTTGTCGCCGCGTCCGGTGTCGCCGACGCCGACGTAGAGCTTGCCGTCCGGGCCGATGCGCAGCGCGCCGCCGTCGTGGTTGCCGAAGTCGGTGCGGATGCCGGTCAGGAGCTCGGCCAGCGAGCCGATGTCGATCGCGTCGCCGGCCATGGTCACGCGCACCACCTGGTTGAAGCGGCCGGTGGCGCTGCCGCAGCCGCCGGCCGCCGGCTTGGTGCGGTACAGGTAGACGAAGCCGTTGCTTGCGAAGTCCGGATCGAGCGCGATGCCGAGGAGCCCCATCTCCGAGCCGGTGCAGACCGGGATCGTGACCAGGGTCGACGCGACCCCGCCGTCGACGAGCTTCAGCGCGCCGCCCTTCTCGGTCACCAGCAGACGTCCGTCCGGCAGGAAGGCGACCGCCGTCGGCGCGGTGAGGCCGGTTGCGACCGGCGTGTCGGTGAAGCCCGGGGCCGGGGTCCCGGCGTGGGCCGTGGCGCTCGCGAGCAGCACGAGCGAGGCGAGTGTCAGCGTCCGGTGGATCCGCATGTCCCCTCCATCCGCGCCCCGCGCGCGGATTCCGGGGTCGCGCAGCGAGGCTAGCCGGGGTGCCGGACGGCGGCAATGCGCCTTGTGGAATTTGCACTAGTAGTGCATTAAGGGCCCTCCGGCCTGCGGAGGACATGTGACATGAGGATCGCAAAGCGCGTGCTGTTGGTGGTCGTCGCACTCGTCGTGCTGGTCCCGCTGGTGCTGCTGTACCTGCTCTCGGGCGGCGAGCTCGAGGGCCCCGGCGAGATCTCGAAGAGCCGCCTGCCGGCGGAGGTCGTCGCGGCTCGCGGACGGAGCCAGGGCGATGCGCTGCAGCGCCTGGCGCCCGGCGACGAGGCGCCCGCCGCCGAGACGCAGATCCTGTTCGGCGACCTGCACGTCCACACGACGTACTCCGCCGACGCCTTCATGCGCAGCCTGCCGCTGCTCCAGGGCGAGGGCGCGCACCCGCCCGGCGACGCGTGCGACTACGCGCGCTACTGCTCCGACCTCGACTTCTGGAGCATCAACGACCACGCCGAGGCGATCTCGCCGAAGCACTGGCGCGATACCAAGGAGTCGATCCGGCAGTGCAACGCGGTCGCGGGCGACCCGGAGAACCCCGACGTCGTCGCGTTCCTCGGCTGGGAGTGGACGCAGGTCGGGGCGGAGCCGAAGAGCCACTACGGCCACAAGAACGTCATCTTCCGCGACACCGAGGAGGAGAACGTGCCGCGGCGGCCGATCAGCGCGGCGGGACGAACGCTCGCGCTGCTCCGCCAGGAGCCGCCGCTCTGGCAGCGCTTGAGCCTCGTGCTGCTCGACCTGCCGAACCGCCAGCGCTATCTCGACTTCGGCGAGTTCCAGGCCGAGCTGCGCGACACGCCGCAGTGCGAGGCGGGCGTCGACACGCGGAACCTCCCCGACGACTGCCAGGAGACCGCCGAGACGCCGCAGGAGCTGTTCGAGAAGCTCGACCAGTGGGGCTTCGACTCGATCGTCATCCCGCACGGCACGACCTGGGGCCTCTACACGCCGTCCGGCTCGACGCTCGACAAGCAGCTCACGCTCGCGCAGCACGACCCCGCTCGGCAGACGCTGTTCGAGATCTTCTCCGGCCACGGCAACTCCGAGGAGTACCGCGACTACGTCGACGCCGTGCCCGGCCCGGACGGTGAGCCGACGTGCGCCGAGCCGACCGCGAAATACCTGCCGTGCTGCTGGCAGGCGGGCGAGCTGATCCGCGCCCGCTGCGGCGACGCGCCGCCCGAGGAGTGCGAGCGCCGCGTGCGCGAGGCGCGCGCCAACTACCTCGCGGCCGGCACCGCGGGCCACCTGACGGTGCCCGGCGCGCGCGTCGAGGAGTGGAAGGACTGCGGCCAGTGTCGGGACTGCTTCATCCCGGCGTTCAGCATGCGCCCCGGCAACTCGGCGCAGTACGGCCTCGCGATCAGCAACTTCGACCGCCCCGGCGAGCGCCGCCGCTTCCGCTTCGGCTTCATCGGCTCGAGCGACAACCACAGCGCGCGTCCCGGCACCGGCTACAAGGAGTACGGGCGGCGCATGATGACCGAGACGGCCGGGGCGCGCGACGAGACGTGGCAGCGGCGCCTCGCGGGCCCGCCGGTCGAGCGCACGCCGGAGTCGGTGCCGTTCGACATCGAGACCACCACCGCGCAGGCGTTCCAGATCGTCGACTTCGAGCGTCAAGCGTCGTTCTTCATGACGGGCGGCCTCGTGGCCGCGCACTCCGAGGGGCGAAGCCGCGACGCGATCTGGTCGTCGCTCAAGCGGCGCGAGGTCTACGGCACGTCGGGCGAGCGGATCCTCCTGTGGTTCGACCTCCTGAACGGGCCCGAGGGCGAGCTGCCGATGGGCTCCGACACCTGGCTCGCCGAGCCGCCGCTGTTCCGCGTGCGGGCGGTCGGCTCGTTCAAGCAGAAGCCGGGCTGTCCCGAGTACACGGGCGCGCTGTCGAAGGAGCGCCTCGAGTACCTGTGCCGCGGCGAGTGCTACAACCCGAGCGACGAGCGCCACCGCATCACGCGCGTGGAGGTGGTGCGCGTGCGGCCGCAGGTGCGGTCCGGCGAGCCGGTCCGCCAGCTCATCGAGGACCCCTGGCGGCGCTTCGACTGCCCGCCCGACCCCGCGGGCTGCGTCGTCGAGTTCGACGACCCGGACTTCGTCACGGGCGGCCGCGACGCGACGTACTACGTGCGTGCGGTCCAGGAGCCGACGCCGGCCGTCAACGCGGGCGGCCTGCGCTGCCGCTACGACGAGGCGGGCAGCTGCATCGAGGCGGATCCCTGCTACGGCGACTACCGGACGCCGTTCGGCGAGGACTGCCTGTCGCCCAACGAGGAGCGTGCCTGGTCGTCGCCGATCTACTTGACGCTGGCGCCGGGGTCGAGGGTCGCGTCCGCCGAGTAGGCGCGGCTCAAGAATCCGCCCGCGAAGCGCGCGGCCGAGCGGAGCGAGCCGGGGAGTGGGGCCCCGTCGGGCTTTGCCCGATGGGGCGAGGGGACAGAGTCCCCTCGTTGGAATAGAGGAGCGCGTTGTCAGGGCTCGCGGCGAGGTCGCCGGGCGCGAGCCCGGGCAGCCACCAGCGCAGGTCGAAGGCACGTCCGGGGTTGTCCGGCGCGAGCACGCGCGTGCCGTCGGCGAAGTAGATCACGGTCATCGCCTCGCGCGTCACGGCGCTGCGGTTCGGCGGTGCGCCGTGCAGCGTCCAGCCCGAGTGGAAGGTCGCGTCGCCGGCGCGCATGCTGCCCGCACTCACGACCTCGAAGCCGCGCTGCGCGACGACGTGCGCCAGCTCCTCCTCCGACGCGTCGCCGATCGGCAGCTCCGAGATCTGGCCGTGCGCGTGCGAGCCGCGCGCGAAGTGCATGATCCCCATGTCCGGGGCGAGGTCGCCGAGCGCCATCCACATGGTGACCGTGTGCCGCGTGTCGAGCGGCCAGTACCACTGGTCCTGGTGCCAGGGCGTGTGGGCCCCGCCGGCCTCCTTGAACAGCGCCTGGTCGTGGTAGAGCCGGACGCCGGCGACGCCCATCAGCTCGGCCGCGACGCGCGCGAAGCGGCGCGCGAAGACGAAGCGGCGCGCCGTGCCGTCGCGCCTCCACAGGTTGATCGTCTGCAGGAACGCCTTGCCGTACGTGTCGCGCTCGGCGAGCGGGCGGCGCTCGCGGTTGAAGCGCCGCGCCGCGTCCGCGATCGCGGGCCGGAAGGACGCGATCTCCTCCGGGCTCGCGAGGCCGCGCACGATCGCGAAGCCGTCGCGGCGGTAGCCCTCGACGGCGTCGCTGGCTAGGACGTAGGGCTCGTCCAGCGAAGGGAGCGGCGTCACGCTGCGCCGCATAGCCGAATCGCGCCGTCTCGCCCAGCGAACGGGTCGCGCGAGCGGAGGGTCCTCATGCCGTACGTGATCGTCGACAAGCCGCGCCCGCACGTGAGCCTGATCACCATGAACCGCCCCGAGCGCATGAACGCGATGTCGTTCGACACCGTCGTGCCGCTCTACGAGGCGCTGCGCGCCGTCGGCGCCGACAACGACACCTGGGTCGTGGTCCTGACCGGCGCCGGCCGCGGCTTCTGCGCCGGGCTCGACCTCGAGGACCACGGCGTGCCGCCGAACGTCGACGGGTTGCCCATGTCGCGCATCGCGATCCGCGCGATGGAGTTCATGTCGAACCTGGTGCCGACGATGCGCGCCATGCCGCAGCCCGTGATCGCCGCGGTCAACGGACCCGCGCACGGCGGCGGCATGTGCCTGCCGCTCGGCGCCGACGTCCGCCTCGCGTCCGGGTCGGCGACCTTCCGCGCCGCCGGCATCAACAACGGGCTCACGGGCACCGAGCTCGGCGTGAGCTTCCTCCTGCCGCGGCTCGTCGGCGCGTCGCGCGCGTTCGAGTTCATCCTGTCGGGGCGCGAGATCGGCGCCGCGGAGGCGGAGCGTGCGGGGCTGGTGTCGCGCGTGCTGCCGGATGGCGAGCTGATGCCCGCCGCCCTGGACCTCGCGGAGCAGATGTGCGGCTACAGCCCGCACGGCCTAGCGATGACCAAGAAGGTGCTGTGGTCGAACCTCGAGGTCGGCAGCCTGAGCGCGGCGATCGACCTCGAGAACCGCAACCAGCTCCTCGTGCGCTTGACGACGCAGAACCTCGAGGAGGCGATCCGCGCGCGGCGGGAGAAGCGGCGGCCAAGGTACGAGGACTAGCAGCAAGCGCCGGCGGCGCCCGACGCCCGGGCGTGGCGCGCGGCGCGACCACCGTGGCATGCTCGGCGCCGAGGAGGACGTGATGAGCCTGGACCTGGTGATCCGCGGGGCAACGGTCGTCGACGGTACGGGCCTGCCCGGCTACACGGCCGACGTCGGCGTGCGCGGCGGGCGCATCGTCAAGATCGGCCGCATCGCGGACGGAGCGAGGCGGGTGATCGACGCGGCGGGTCTCGCCGTCACGCCGGGCTTCATCGACGTCCACACGCACTACGACGTCCAGCTCGACTGGGACCCGCTGGCGACCCCGTCCTCGTGGCACGGCACGACGACGGTGATCGCCGGCAACTGCGGCTTCACCCTTGCGCCCGCGAAGCCCGAGGACGTGGACTGGCTCGCGGGCATGCTGTCGCGCGTCGAGGGCATGTCGCGCGCGGCGCTGCGCGAGGGGCTCGCCTTCCGCGGCGGCAGCTTCGGCGACTACTGGCGCCGCTTCGACGGCCGGCTCGGGGTCAACGTCGGCAGCTACGTCGGCCACTGCGCCGTGCGCCGCTTCGTGATGGGCGACGACGCCTCGAGCCGTACGGCGCGCGCGGACGAGGTCGCGGCGATGCAGGAGCTGGTGCGCCAGGCGATGCGCGAGGGCGCGCTCGGCTTCTCGACCTCGCAGCTCGCGATCCACGTGGGCGAGGACGGCCGCGAGGTGCCCTGCAACCACGCGAGCCGGGAGGAGATCCTGGCGCTGTCGGCGGTGCTGGCGGAGTTCGAGCGCGGCGCGCTCGAGATCATCCCGCGCAGCTTCGCCGGCGGCTACGACGAGGCCGACCGCCAGCTCGTGCTCGACATGTACCGCGTCTCGGGACGCCCCGTGGAGCTCAACATCCTGGTGCCGACCCCGGACAACCCGATGGGCTGGCAGCGCACGCTCGAGTTCGCGCGCGAGGCGTCGGCCCGGGGCGTACGCCTGCACCCGCAGTTCACCACCAACGAGCTCGCGCTCCACCTGAAGCTCGCCGACACCTTCATCTTCGACGAGCTGCCGACCTGGCGCTCGGTTCTCACCCTGGCCGAGCCCGAGCGCTCGCGCCGGCTGCGCGACCCCGACGTGCGCGCTCGGCTCGCCGCCGAGTTCGACTCGCCGGCGGGACGTGCCGCGGCCTTCTCCTGGAAGCTCCTCGAGGTCGAGGCCGTCCGTGACGACGCGAACCGCGCCTGGGTCGGGCGCAGCGCGGCCGAGATCGCCGCCGAGCGCGGCGTGTCGCCGCTCGACGCGTTCCTCGACTGCTCGCTCGCCGAGGACCTCGAGACGCAGTGGCAGACGCGGCTCGACGAGCTCGGCAAGGCGTTCATCGCGCACGTCGTGCGCACCGGGATCGAGGACCCAATCGTGATGGCGGGCTCGAGCGACGGCGGCGCACACCTCGCGTCGTTCGTCGGCGCCGACTACACGACGCGCCTCGTGACCGAGTGGGTGCCCGACCCCCTCACCTTCGAGCAGGCGATCTGGCGCTTGACGGGCATGCCGGCGACGGTGCACGCCCTCGAGGGGCGCGGCTTCCTGCGCGAGGGCGCCTGGGCCGACGTCCTGCTCCTCGACCGCTCGCGGCTGCGCGTCGGGCCGACGCGCCTCGCGCGCGACTTCCCCGCCGCCACCGAGCGCTACGTGGTCGACGCCGAGGGCTATCCGGCGGTGATCGTGAACGGCGAGGTCGTGCTCGAGGAGGGCCGCCACACGGGCGCCCTCCCGGGGCACGTCCTGCGCGGCGCGTGACGGGCCGCGCTCACATCTTCTTCGCCCACGCCACGAGCTGGTCGAGCGCCTTGCCCCAGCCCTCGTGGAAGCCCATCTCCTCGTGCTTCTTGCGGCCCGTCTCGTCGCGGTGCAGCGCGATCGCGGTGTACCTGGTGCCGGCACCGTGCGCCTCGAGCAGGATGATCGCGGTCATCACCAGCTCGTCCGGGTCCCGGCGGGCGGCCGGGCGCCAGCCGGGTGCCAGCGCGTCCGTCCAGGCGAGCTTCTCGTTCGCCACGACCTCGAG
This sequence comes from Thermodesulfobacteriota bacterium, assembly GCA_040755575.1. Lineage (GTDB taxonomy): Bacteria > Desulfobacterota > Binatia > UBA12015 > UBA12015 > DATCMB01. The sequence continues at coordinate 14,266 of JBFMAS010000286.1, read as the reverse complement.
GTAGCAGCCGACGTTCGGGTACCTCTCGCCCTCGGGCGACTGCATGACCGTGCGGAACATGCCGCCGGGGCGCAGCTCGATCTCGCACTCGACCGTCTTCCAGGGGACGGGGGTGAACCACTGCATCAGGTGCTCGGGCTCGGTCCAGGCGCGCCACACGAGCTCGCGCGGGACGTCGACGGTGCGCTCGAGCACGAGGTCGAGCTTGGGGTCGATCGGGTAGGCGTTCGGACGATTCATTGCTTCTTCTCCTTCCTCTTCATCTCGAGCAGGTAGGCGTCGAGCTGGTCGAGACGGCGCTCCCAGGTGGCGCGCTGGCGCGCGAGCCACGTCTGCGCCGCATCGAGCGGCCCGGGGGCGAGCTCGTAGGTCCGTACGCGGCCGCTCTTGCGGGAGCGGACGAGGCCGCTCCGCTCGAGCACGTCGAGGTGCTGCGTGAACGAGGGCAGCGCCATCCGGAACGGTCGGGCGAGCTCGCTGGTCGCGCTCGGTCCCCGGCTGAGCCGCTCGAGCACCGCGCGCCGCGTGGGATCGGCGAGAGCCTGGAACACCCGGCTCAGCTGCGCGGATTGGTTAGGCATGAGCCTAACTATCGGCGATGTGGATACTTAGGTCAATGCCTTTCCGTCGCACGTCGTGCCTCCTGCGCTCGCGCCGGCGGACGATCCGCCCGCTTCACCCGCCGGTCGAAGGGACGGCGTCCGATCGACAGCCGGAGGAAGGAAAGAGCCTCTAGCGGTACATCGCGCCCTGCGCCGTCGCGACGGGCAGGTCGAGCAGCGACAGGACGCCCGGCTTCGCCGCGCACACCGCCGGGATCGCGTTCAGCACGCGCATCGCGGTCGCGACGAGGCCGCCCGTGTTGTGGTCGCCGTCCTCGCCCTGCATGTGCAGGTCGCAGGTGAAGGACGGGTTGCCGCGGATCGCGACGCGGTAGCCGCCGCCGCCGGGCAGCGTCGGCCAGTCGGGCGCGATGTCGTCGGTGAGGCGCGTCACGTGCTCGACGACGATGGCCGGCCGTCCGTGCACGATGCCCTGCACCTCGAAGCGCAGCCCCGCGGTCGTGCCCTGCGGCACGTGGCCGGCCGCGACGTCGAAGGCGCGCTCGGCCGGACGGCGCTCGTGCTTCTCGCGGATCTCCTCGAGCTCGACGCCGAGCGCCGCGGCCAGCACGCGCACGACCGAGCCCCACGCGATGGTCAGCACGCCGGGGATCAGCAGCAGCGGCGTGTGGTCGAGCGGCTTCGCGAAGCCCATGGTCTCGAACAGCACCTGGGCCTGGTCGTAGGTGTCGTAGTTGAGCACCTCCATCACGCGCACCGAGTCGACGCGCTGGCAGGCGTTCAGCAGCGAGATCGGCAGCAGGTCGTTCGCGAAGCCGGGGTCGATGCCCGAGGTGAAGCACGACGTCTTGCCGCGCAGGCACGCGGCCTCGAGCTTCTCGACCAGCGAGCGCTCGGCTGCCGGCGGGTAGATCAGCGGCACGACCGACGTCGACACCACGTTCTTGCCGGCTTCGAGGATGCGGCACATGTCGTCGACCGCCTCCGCAGGCCGAAGATCGGCGGTCGCGGTGTACGAGACGCAGTCGGCGTCGAGCGCGAGGAGCGCGTCGGCGTCGCCGGTCGCCTTCACTCCCGTCGGCGGCAGGCCGCACAGCTCGCCGGCGTCGCGGCCGGCCTTGTCCGCGCCGTGCACCCACAGGCCGACGAGCTCGAGGTCGGGCCGCTCGATGATCGCCCGCAACGCGAGCCTGCCGACGTTGCCGGTGCTCCACTGGATCACGCGATGACGCATGGCCGGGCCTTATCCCAGCTCGTGAGCCGTTGACAATCGACCCGCCACGCACGACACGATGGGACCGTCGGAGGCGCTCCCCGCGCGCCTGTAACGGGTGCTATACGAGCGGCAGATCGACCTTCAGGAGGGTTTCGCCGTGCACACCGAGCTCTGTGATCGTCTCGGGATCGAGTTCCCGATCTTCGCCTTCAGCCACTGCCGCGACGTCGTGGCCGCCGTCTCGAAAAGCGGCGGCTTCGGCGTGCTCGGCGCAGTCGGGTTCTCGCCGGAGCAGCTCGAGGTCGAGCTCAAGTGGATCGACGAGCACATCGGCGACAAGCCCTACGGCGTCGACATCGTCATCCCCGGCAAGTACGAGGGCATGGGCGAGATGGATCCGGCGAAGCTCGAGGAGACGCTGCGCGCCGCGATCCCGCCCCAGCACCGCCAGTTCGTCCGCAAGCTGCTCGCGGCCGCCGGCGTGCCGGAGCTGCCCGAGGAGGAGCGCCACCACGAGCTGCTCGGCTGGACCGCCGCGACCGCCAACCCGCAGGTCGACGTCGCGCTGCGCCACGACAAGGTACGGCTTCTCGCCAACGCGCTCGGCACGCCGCCCGAGGACGTCCTCGCGCGCGTGCACGACTCCGGCCGCCTGATCGCGGCGCTCTGCGGCAGCCCGAAGCAGGCGCTCGCGCACAAGAAGGCCGGCGTCGACATCATCATCGCGCAGGGCACCGAGGGCGGCGGCCACACCGGCGAGATCGGCAGCCTCGTGCTGTGGCCGCAGGTGGTCGACGCGGTCGCGCCGACCCCGGTGCTCGCCGCCGGCGGCATCGGCACCGGGCGGCAGATCGCGTCGGCCCTCGCGGTCGGCGCGCAGGGCGTGTGGACGGGCTCGATCTGGCTCGCGGTCGAGGAGGCCGACGCGCCGCCGGCGCAGCGGGATTCCTACTTCGCCGCGACCAGCAAGGACACCGTCCGCTCGCGCTCCTACACCGGCAAGCCGTGCCGCATGCTGAAGAACGAGTGGACCGAGGCCTGGGAGAAGCCCGACGCGCCGGGCTACCTGCCGATGCCGCTGCAGGGCATGGTCACGATGGAGGCGGTGACGCGCACGCACCGCTACGCCGACAAGGCGCAGCGCGTCGCGTTCAACCCGGTAGGGCAGGTGGTCGGGATGATGAACGAGACCCGCTCGGTGCGCCAGACGATCCAGTCGCTGGTGGAGGAGTACCTAGAGGCGGTCGAGCGCCTGCAGAGCCTGATGCCGCAGGAGGCGCGCTGAGGCGCGGTGCGCGGCGGTCCGAGGCGCGCAGATCCGGCGACTCGGACGCGCCGAGGCTCGCGATCACCATCAGCACGGCGAGCAGCACCGCGAAGACGAAAAGGCGCATGGCGAGGGCTCCTGGCGGCTATCGACGCCGCCCGATGCCGACCCTTGCGGGCACGGTCGCTGCCGCGCTCGCGCCCGCTCAGACCGGCACGTCGTCCGGAACGAGGTGGTTCGCGCCGTCCGCGGTGCGGAAGGTGGCCGCGGCGCGCTCCTCGGTCTCCGCGCGCGTGACGTCGTCGAACAGGAACCAGGTCGCCTTCGCCTGATCCGGCGTGAGCTCGAGCACGACGTACCCCTGGCGCCGCGTGTCGCCGTACTTGACGTGCGGGTTCTGCGGCAGGATGACGTCCTCGAAGCCTTCCGCAACGAAGGTCGAGGAGACGCCCGGCGCGACCACCTCGACGCCGAGCGAGCCGCGGCCGGTCTCCGGGTCGTAGGCCGCCGGCTCGTTCGGGTCGTCGGTGACGTCCATCGCCCACGAGCTGTGCACGTCGCCGGTCAGCACGACGAGGTTGCGGATCCCTTCCCCGCGCACGACGTCGAGCAGGCGCGTGCGCGTCGGCTGGTAGCCGTCCCAGCCGTCCTCGTTGGCGATCGTGCCGCCGCCCGCCGAGAGCGGCGCGCCGGAGAGGCGCCAGGGCGACAGGATCACCTGCTGCCCGACGACCTTCCAGCGCGCGGCCGACGCGCGCAGCCGGTCCGCGAGCCACTCCTCCTGGTCGAAGCCGAGGATCGAGCGCTCCGGGTCGCGGATCGTTTCGAGGTCGCCGAAGCCCTCGGCCTGCCGGTCGCGGCCCCAGATCCGCGTGTCGAGCAGGATCAGGTCCGCGAGGTCGCCGAAGCCGAGCACGCGGAAGAGCGGCTCGCCCGCGGCGAAGCGGATCGGCATCCACTCCGCGTACACCCGCTGTGCGCGCAGCTTGCGCTCCTCCCAGGACCCCTCGGTCGCCGGGTCGTGCGCCGACGCGCCGTCGCGCCAGGCGTTGTTCGCCGTCTCGTGGTCGTCCCACACGGCGACGAACGGAAAGACGCGGTGCGCCTCCTGCAGGTCCGGATCGCCGCGGTACTGCGCGTAGCGCCGCCGGTAGTCGTCGAGCGACAGGATCTCGTGCGCCGGGTCGTGCGCGCGCACGCGGCCCGGGAAGCCGTCCTCGTAGATGTAGTCGCCGAGGTGCACGATCGCGTCGATCTCGGGACGCTGCGCGAGGCGGCGGTAGGCGTGAAAGTAGCCGTCGGGATAGCGCTGGCAGGACACGACGCCGAGCAGCAGGCGGTCGGCGGCGCCGCTCGGCGCCGTGCGCGTGCGGCCGACGGGCGACGTCCGCCCGAGGGCGCGGAAGCGGTACCAGTAGGTCGACGCCGGCTCGAGGTCCGCGGCGTCGAGCTTGACGGTGAAGTCGCGCTCCGCGTCGGTCGTCGTCCAGCCGGCGCCGACGCGATCGGCGAACGCCTCGTCGCGCGCGACCTCCCAGAAGACCTCGAGCGGCTCGCCCGCGTCGTCGGGGCTGAGCCGTGTCCACAGCACGACCGCGTCCGGGAGCGGGTCGCCGCTCGCGACGCCGTGCGAGAACAGCGTCTCGGGACCCGGCTCGCCGTCGAAGGAGTAGTCCGGCAGGCCGCCCGTCGCGTCGCTGCAGCCCGCGAGCTGGGCGGCGACCGGCGAGATGCCGAGCAAGGCTGCGAGGCGCAGGACCTCGCGGCGGGTGAGCCGGTTCTTCACGCGAGCACCTCCGGAGTCCGAGGACGGATCAGCGTCAGCTCTCACACCGGCGCGCGCCGGGCAACAGGTCCGCCCCCAGGGGCGCGGCACCGTCAGCCGTCGTCCTCCGCGGCGGCCGGACCCGCGCGGCAGCGTGACAGGTACGCGGCGAGGTGCTCGCGCGCGAAGCGCTCGCGGTCCCAGGGCTCGGGTGCGAGGCGGCTCGCGTGCGCCGCGCGCACGACGTAGACCTGCGCGGCGTGCCGGGCGCCGTCGCGCGCGACCACCGTGACCTCGCGCCGCTCGTAGAGCTCCCCCTCGAAGCGGTCGAGGCGCGCGAGCGACGTCTCGTCGACGCCCTGCCACAGCACCCCGTCGGTCGTCGCGCCGGCGTGCTGCACGGCGCCGGGATACACGGCCCCGCGCACCGCCCTGCAAGCATAGCCGGCGAGCGTCGCGGGCAGCGAGGCGAAGGTGCGCCCGGTCACCGCCTGCATCACGTCCGGGAAGGTCAGCGTCCCGTACGTGAAGATCGCCGCCGGCCGCACGCTCACGCGCGTGCGGCGGGTGCCACGTCCTCGGCGAACGCCTGCACCTCGTCCGGGAACACCGGCTGGAACAGCATGAAGATGAAGTGCGTCACGCCGGCGTCGCGGTAGCGCGCGACCGTCTCGAGGCACTCGTCCTTGCCGCCGATCATCACGCGGCGGCGCGCCTCCTCGGGCGCGCACTGCTGCATCGCGGCGACGAGCTGCGTGACGAACTGCTCGCGCTCCGAGCCGCCGCCGTAGCAGAGCGGCATCATCACCGTCTTCTCGATCTCTTCCGTGTCTCGCGCGACGGCGTCGCCATGCCGGCGGATCACGTCGATCAGCTCGCGCATGCGCTCCGCGGAGGAAAAGCAGTTCCACATGTCGGCGTGCTGCGCGACGATCCGCAGCAGCACCTTCTTGCCGGTGCCGCCGATCATGATCGGCGGGTGCGGCTTCTGCAGCGGGGTCGGAAGCCCCATCGCGTCACGCACGTCGTAGTGGCGGCCGGCGAAGCTGAACTTCTCGCCGGAGAACATCCCCTTCAGGATCTGGCACGCCTCGTCGAGCGCGCGCAGCCGCTCGGGCACCGTCTTGAAGTCGATGCCGAAGGCGCGGTGCTCGAGCTCGAACCAGCCGGCGCCGATGCCGAGGTTCAGCCGGCCGCCGCTCACGTGGTCGAGGCTCGCCGCCATCTTCGCGAGCACGCACGGGCTGCGGTAGGTGTTGCCGTTGACCAGCGTGCCGATCCGCGCGCGCGTCGTCGCCTGCGCGAGCGCGGACAGCGTCGTCCACGCTTCCAGGCACGGGCCCTCGGGGGCGACGAAGATCGGGAAGAAGTGGTCGAAGTTCCACAGCGAGTCGTAGCCCCAGGCGTCGGCCTTGCGCCACAGCTCCAGCATGTCGCTCCACGCGACGTTCTGCTGCCCGGTCTGGATACCGAAGCGGATCGGGTGACGTGCCATACGCTGTCTCCTTACCTCGACCCCCGTGCGGTGCTCGCAGCGAGCCATGCTCGCTGCTGCGCTCCTCCGATGGGCCTCCGGGCCGCACGCGTTCGCGTGCGTCCCTCCGACTCTGAGCCGCATCCTTGTCACTCGTGCGGCGCTGGCGGAAGACCGCGCGTGCGCCGGTAGTGCGCCGCCGCCTTCATCCGGTTGCCGCAGCCGCTCATGCTGCACCAGCGCCGGCCGTGGTTCTTCGAGGCGTCGTAGAAGTAGAGGATGCAGGCGGGGTTCTCGCAGCGCCGAACGCGGGCGAGGTCCGCTTCGCACAGCAGGTCGCTCGCCGCCTCGGCGAGCGGCACGAGCAGCCGGCGCGGCTCGCTGACGTCGAAGTGGAAGCGCCGCGCGAAGCGGCGCCCCGCGCGCACCACCTCCGCCCAGCCGGCGCGCTCGCGGAGCAGCGCGTTCACCGCCTCGAGCGCCGACGGCGGCACCGCCTTGCCGGCGACGATCCGGTCGACCGCAAGGCGCAGCTCGCCGCGCAGCGCGCGCGCCTCGGCGACGAGACGGCGCCCCGCCGGCGAATCCGCCCAGCGCTCGCGCGCCTCGCGCAGGGCGGCGTCGCTCAGGAGACCCGCCTCGGCGAGCCAGGCGACGAGGTCGGCGCCGGTCTGCAGCAGATCGACGCGCTCCCCGCGCGCCATCACCTCGGTGTTCAGGAAGTCGAGCGCGCGCTGGTTGCCGAGCCAGAGGAAACCACCGGGGCCGCGCCGTCGTCTAACCATCATCATCGGTATTGACTGGTTAGCACGGCCACGCTACAACCACCAAAACCGTTAATTGCCGGTTAGGAGATGCCGGCGGGAAGGAGCGACACATGACGACGACGGCACGGCCCGCGACGGGCCACGTGGGGCTCAACGTACGCGACCTCGAGCGCTCGAAGCGCTTCTACGAGCGGGTGCTCGGTTTCGAGGTGCAGGGCGAGTCGCGCGAGGACGGGCGGCGCTACGCCTTTCTCGGCGCGGACGGGCGGCTCGTGCTGACGCTGTGGGAGCAGGCCGCCGCGCAGTTCGCGGCGGACCGAAGCGGCCTGCACCACCTGTCCTTCGAGGTGGCCGACGCGGCGGCGCTCGACGCGGCGCTGGCGCGCGTGCGCGCCGCGGGTGCTCCGCTGCTCTACGACGGCATCGTGCCGCACGGCGAGGGCGCGGCGTCGGGCGGCGTCTTCTTCGCCGACCCGGACGGCATCCGCCTCGAGATCTACGCCCGTGACGCGCGAGTCGAGCGCGCTGCGCCGACGCCGGGCGCGCCGAGCTGCGGGTTCTTCTGATGCGCGGGCCGTACCACGAGGGCGAGCTCGCGGTGCAGCGGCGGGCCGGCGTGGAGGCGATGGCGGCGAAGATCGGCCGCGGCATCCACGCCGAGCTGCCGCCGGCGGCGATCGACTTCCTCGCCGCGCGGCGCTACGCCATCGTCGCGGCGACGGACGGGAACGGCGCGGTGTGGGCGTCGCCGCTGGTGGGTGCGCCGGGCTTCCTCCACGCGGAGGGCCCGCGCGCGCTCGCCGTCGCGGCGACACCGCACGCCGGCGATCCGCTGCGCGAGGCGCTCCGGCGCGAGACCATGGTCGGGCTGCTGGCGATCGACCTCGCGACCCGGCGCCGGGCGCGGGTCAACGGCGTCGCACGGCCGCGCGCGGGCGGCGGCTTCGTCCTCGAGGTCGAGCAGGCCTACGCGAACTGTCCCAAGTACATCCGCCGCCGTGAGCCGGCCGAGACGCCGGCAGCGCTCGCGCCGCTGCCGGCCGCGCGGAGCCCAACGCTGTCCGCGGCGCAGCAGGCGTGGATCGCGTCGGCCGACACCTTCTTCGTCGCCACCGCGCACGGCGAGCGCGGCGCGGACGCCTCGCACCGCGGCGGCGCTCCGGGCTTCGTGACCGCCCTCGACGAGCGAACGATCGCCTGGCCCGACTACGCGGGCAACGCGATGTTCCAGACGCTCGGCAACCTGACCGCAAACCCCGCGTGCGGCCTTCTGCTCGTCGACTTCGCGCGCGGCGCGACGCTCCAGGTGGCGGGACGGGCGCAGGTTCAGTGGGGCGCGCCGCCGGCGCGGGACGGTGCCGGCGCCGAGCGCAGCGTGGTGCTCGCCGTCGAGGAGGTGGTCGAGACGGCCGGGTCGTTCCTCTCCGGCTGGCGCGACCTCGATGCCTCGTCCGACGCGGCGTAGGTCCCGGGGCCGCGCGGACGGCGCAAGGTGCCGAGCACCGCGGCGTCGCGCGCAGCGTTGGGGCCGAAGCGGACGGCGGGTGTTCCCCGCCAGCCGCCGAGCGGATCGTCCACCGCGAGGCCGGGAGCGCGCACGCCGAAGGAGAGCAGCGCGTCGCTCGCGCCGATCAGCTCGCACGTCCGCTCGAGCAGGTGGAGGATGGTCGCGTCGACGTCCGCGAGCGACAGCACGCCGAGCGCGCCGACGACCTCCGGCAGACCGGACCACCCCGCATGCCACCGCACGACCGATCACGCTACGCTGCGCTTGCGGGACATTCAAGCCGCCGGGCATCCGCCGCGTGTGCCCTCGCCGCCGGTGGACCGACCGTCATGTCGATCGACATGCGCGCTGCGCGGTGTGCTCGGCGACCTACCCCGGCCGTTCGGCCGTCTCGACGCACCGCCGCCCGTCGGCGAGCATGTCCGGCGCAAAGTCTGCACGAGCATGGGCGACGAAGCGACGCGATCCAACCCTCCCTTTTTCCGGCTGGCAGCGCGGAAAGGTCGATTCGTAGAATCGCCATCGAGCACGACCTCGCGCGTCCGCCGAAGACCCGCCTCGCCGATGCTTCAGAACGCTCGCTGTCCGACCGATGATTCTCGACACGCGCCCTGGGAGGCCCCGATGAAGTCGTCCACCGTTTGGCCACTCGCGATCGCCGCGCTCGCGCTCACCGCTTCGGGCGCGGCTGCGGCGTGTCCCGTCTCGCTGCCGCAGGGCTGCCAGCTCGTCACGTCGTCGAACAAGCTGCCCGACAAGATCACGAGCTGCTTCTACATAGAGGGCGCCACGGGGTCCCCACATACGTACGAGTTCCTGAACGTCTTGAAAAACGGCTCGCTGTACTTCGTCGAGAAGCAGGGGGAGACGACGGACTTCCGCGTGAGCGGGCTGCTCGTCGAGCGGGGCGGGCTCGTGCAGGCCGGCGCGAAGGATTGCCCGTACGGCGGCCAGGGCGGCAAGCTCGAGATCGGCCTCTGGGGCGCGGACGCGACCGACCAGGGCACGAAGACGGCCGACCGCGCGGGCATCCTCTGCCAGACCAATCCGGGCGCCGACCCCAAGCTGCGCTGCTTCCCCGCCGGCTACGACGCGTCGCAGAAGCACTACTGCACCAAGTCGAACTCCGACGATCCTTGCTCGAGCACGACCCCGCCCGCGACGGAGCCGAACAACGCGCTTCTCGAGCCGTACGGCATGCTGAACTTCGACCCGAACCCGTGGGGCTTCAAGACGATCGGCGTCGCCTACGGCGGCTCGCTGCTGCTCTACGGCCACAAGGGGGCGAAGGCGCTGCAGGACGCGAACTGGGCGAAGGCCAACGACTCGAACGGCAGCTGCGTCGTGCCGTCGGCGTCGCAATCCGCGCTCGATGCCAAGGAGATGCAGGCGTGGGCGAGCCTGACCGGCTCGAGCTGGGTGCGGCTCACGGGCCAGAAGGACGACGCGAGCACGCAGCGCACGACGCTGACCTTCGACCGGCCGGTGCCCGACTGGCAGGAGAAGGACGTCATCGTCGTCGGCGCCACGGACTGGTACCCGAGCCACTCCGAGGTCCGGACGATCGAGAAGGTGATCTCGCCGACGCAGGTCGAGGTCGACCTGCTCAAGTTCCCGCACTACACGAGCATCTTCGACGTCGGGCGCACGGCCGAGTTCACCAACCCGGTCAACCGCACGGCGGTCGATACGCGCGCCGTCGTCGGCCTCCTGTCGCGCAGCATCAAGATCTACTCGCGCGGCGACACGGCGACGGACGACTTCCCCACGACCGACCAGTGCATGCACGACAAGACCAAGCCCGACTGCTACTTCGGCGGCCACCTGATCGTCCGCCAGGGCTTCAAGGACGTGCAGATCCAGGGCGTCGAGTTCAAGCAGCTCGGTCAGGGCGGACGCATGGGGCACTACCCCGTGCACTTCCACCTCGCGAAGACCACCTCGTACACCAGCGGGACGTTCGTCAAGGACAGCTCGATCTGGGACTCGATGACGCGCTTCGTGGTGCTGCACGGCACGCACGACGTCAACGTGTCGCGCAACGTCGGCTACCTGTCGCTCGGGCACGGCTACTACATCGAGGACGCGTCCGAGATCCGGAACAAGCTCTGTCACAACCTCGGCGTCTCGGCGCGCGCGGCGCTGCAGCAGTACGTCGTCGAGCAGTCGAGCATGGATCACTGGTGCGGCGGCCATCCGCCGGCCGCGGCGCGCGTCGTGCCGCCGATCCTCGACGGCAGCATCCAGAACGCCGGTGAAGGCGCCGCGGGCACGGCCGCCGGCTCCGATACCTACATGCCGGTCATGTACTGGATGATGAACGCGTACAACGAGTTCGTCGGCAACGCCGCGGTCTCGGTGCACGGCTTCGGCTCGTGCTTCTGGCTGCTCGGCTCCGCGGTCAGCGGACCGAGCCGCTATCACCAGTTCGACGGCTTCGCGAGCTACAACATGGCCAACCGTCAAGCTCCGCTGCTGCGCTTCCGGGGCAACACCTGCACCACGTCGCCGCTCGCCTTGCCCTCGACGAGGGAGATCCCGCCCGCGAGCAACGGCCTCGATCAGGCGACGAGAACGGGCTACGTCGCGCTCGCCAACCCCTATCTCTCGAACGGCGCCACCAACGTCTTCCCGCAGAGCTACGCGCGGCCGATCATCAACGGGAGCTTCCAGCCCTACGTGAACGGCCTGGCCAAGCAGTGCGCCAACCAGGCGACCCCGGACATCCTCAAGAACAACGCCGAGACCTGCGTGATGACGGTCCTCGACCGCTTCGCGACGTCCTTCAACTGGGCCGAGGTCAACTTCGGCTCGATCTGGCTCAGGCCGTGGTTCTACCTGTTCTCGAACGGTGCGGTAACGGACCAGCTCTTCGGCGGCCTCGGCTTCGTCACGGGCGGCGACTGGCAGCAGGCGCTGCCCGGCTATCTCGCGCTCGCGAAGAACAGCCTTTTCGTCGGCACGACCCAGCCGCAGACGGACAACCTCTACGCCAAGCGCTCGGGTCCGCTGCTGACCGTCGGAAGCAGCGACAACTTGAAAGCGTACGGCCGCTGCAAGCAGCTCCAGAGCACGTGCAACCTCGAGGCCGAGGGGACCGGGCTCTGGCGCGGCGCGTTCCAGCCCAAGCGCTTGATCACCATCTACGACGGGCCGACGTACGCCGACGGCAACACGTTCCTGAACGTCGGCGCGTGGCAGTGCAACGCCCAGCCGTGCAAGGGGGCGAGCAACGCCGCGGGCTGCATGGGGCTGGTCGACGGTGCGCTGCCCTGCGGCATCTACAGCAGCACGACCCAGCCGGCGGCACCCTCGGGCTCGACCGACATGGTCGTCCTCGACGCCGCGATCGGCTGGAAGCAGCCGAACGGCTTCTACTACCCGCCCGCGTTCAACTACCGGCGCAACGCGTTCCTCAACACGCGCAACGACCCCTTGAACCAGTGCTTCACGTCGGCCCCCGGCGACTACAAGAACGCGACCTTCAAGCCGGGCTCGTGCCGGCACAACGTGGTCGACCGGACGGCCGACTACCTGATCGGCAACGTCGAGGACCTGACCGCGTCGCCCGGACGCCAGTCGGGGCCGCTGAACCAGCTCGACTCGGGGACGATCGACTTCGCGACCATCCTGCTCGACCTCGACGGCAGCCTGACCGGCTCGACGAGCAAGATCGACGGCCGAACGCCGCCCGGGCTCACCACCTCGCTGAGCAGGAACCACTTCTTCGACGCGCCGTCGCAGTCGCCCGAATGCCTGTCGTACGGGCTGCAGACGTCACCCTACACGTTCCTCACGACCGCGATGGGCAAGCTCACGAACGCGCCCAGCGCGGCCTCGAACGCCATCGCGCGGAACGACATCCCCAACGCCTGGCCGCAAACGCCGGCCGTCGCGATCTACCGCCAGTGGAAGCTCAAGTCCGACGTGGGCGAGAAGTGCGGCTCGGTGTGCGCGGGAGGCAACTACGGCTGCCCGCGCGCGAGCTTCATGGGCATGGCAGCCGTGTACCAGTCGCCGTTCCTCACCATGACGGAGCCCCCGGGGCTCGAGTCGCAGCCCGGAGCGCTGTACTACCTCGACACCAACAGCGGCGCGCAGTCGACGTCCTGCGTACACGGCTCGGCGTCGCTGCAGCCGGCGCAGTTCACGGGCGGCGACAGCTTCGTGGTGTACAACATCTTCCCGCAGCGCGACTCGGTGTCGAGCTACCAGCTCTACGTCGGCAACGGAGTGAGCGATCTCGCCGCGATCGACTTCCGCTACGTCCGCGTAACCATCCACGAGATCCAGGGCTCGAACCAGGCCGTCACGGACGCCTGCGACCCGCGGCAGGACGGCGCCTGGTGCCATACCCAGGAGCCGCTCGTGACGCTGAAGGACGGTATCCTGACCGTCAAGCTCGACCACAGGAAGCTGCTCAAGGACGAGGCCTTCTCGATCGCGAAGCGGGCGAAGTACGAGCAGTGCATGCCGCGCGATCTCTGCTACTTCGACGACAATACCAACAAGTGCCGTAGCTGCTTGACGAACCCGTCCGCACCCGGCTGCCTGCGCAAGGGCGACTTCCTGCCGGCGGACGTGTCGTCGATGAACCGCGCGGACGCCGCCGGGAGCAAGCCGCTCGACTCCGTGTGCGAGGACTGGGCGCAGATGGTGAGCGGGCAAGTCAAGATCGGCGGCGACAACGTCGCGTCGTCCGACTGCCCGAACGGCGGCTGCCTCGGCTTCGCCTTCAAGCTGCCGCAGGGCTTCCAGCCGCAGCCCTACGAGACGGTCGAGGCGAACCAGAAGCTGTCGAAGTGCTTCCTCGCGTCGGCGTGGGTGCGCGACGTGCTGGTGCAGCGCAAGAAGGGTCCGCAGTCGCTCGACCCGCAGTGCGGCGCCCCGCGGATGCAGACGCCCGACCAGGAGTTCTGCACCGATCCGACCCTCGACCTCGCGGCAGTCAAGGACGGCGTGCTCGACCAAGCTGCCCCGACGACCGACGGCGCCGACGATCCGTCGCTGGTGGTTGCGGGCGGCGAGCCGGTCCGCAGCGTGGTCGCGTTCGACGACGCGGCGGTCGACTCGTTCATCGCGGGTGGAGCCTTTACCCGCGCGACCCTGGAGCTGACGCTGCGCGACGCCTCCGCCGACGCGTACGTCGTCGATGCCCACCCGTTGCTGAAGGACTTCGTCGACCAGGACCCCGGGGACGACATCGCGGTCGACGAGGCGGCGCCGCAGGCGGTCGGACTCGTATCGGCGTCGAGCACCGGTCGGATCCTGCCGCGGCGCGTGCTCGGCAAGACCGGCCGCCGCCTGCCGCGGCTCCCCAGGGAGGAGCCATCGCCGCCCAAGCCACCGACCGAGCCGCCGCCGGGAGGCGACGACGACCAAGGGGACGGAGTCACCTGGCTGTGCGCGTGGGCCCTCGTCCCGACGGACGACGGCGGCCAGTGCGAGGTCGCCTGGGAGAGCCCCGGCGGCGACTACGGGGACGCCACGGCACCGCCCGCGACCGTCGCCGGCGCGCCGGGAGCCGTCGTCGCGTGGGACGTCACTGCCGACGTGGAGGCCGGCGTCACGCGGTGGCTGCTGCGCAGCCGTGACGAATCGGAGCCGGGCGCGGTCGCATTCTACTCCGAGGAAGCGGCGGAGGCCGCTGGTGACCCGGACCTCGCGCCGCGCCTGGTGCTCGAGTAGGCGGACGACGCGCTGGAGC